>NZ_CALDDG010000128.1 GCF_937936435.1 uncultured Sulfuricurvum sp.
TTATCCATCGCCACTTGGAGCATCGATTCCAAGGAGGTCGGTTGGCGCTTCAGACTGAAAGCGTGCATTTTCTCGATTTGTGCCATTTGCAAAATCAGATGTTCGAGACGACTAAAGAGCTTTTCGAGCAGGGTACGGTTCGGACTCGGTTCTTCGAGTTCGACGATGAGTTTTCCTTTGGTGATCGGTGTCTTCAACTCATGCATAATGTTGCGCAGAAAAAGTTCACGCGATTTTTTCAATCGGTTTTGTTTTTCGAGTGCATCGTAGAGGGCATTGGAAATCAGGGCAATCTCATCTTTTCCGTTGCTGTGAATATTACGAATCTCTTCTCCGTCGCCGTATCGGAGAATCTGTTCGTACAGATGTTTTAAGGGTTTGAGATTGTTCAGCAGCAATAGATACATGCTGACCAGTCCGCCGACGAGGGCAAAAAAGAGCAGCCATACGAAATAATACGTTGCCCCTTCGGCCGTATCGCGATAATACATGGTACAGTGCCCGCGATTTAAGGCGTAAATAAATCCCTTGTTATCTTTATACATCGCAACATTGACATTACGGGAACGGAGTTTTGACAGCAGCGGAGGGGGAAGCGGGATAGAGTCGCAGTTTGGACTTTTATTCTCGATCAGTACGAAGCCCGCTTCTTTCAGCTCTTCGCTTTGCTCCATACAACTTTTGTCTTTTGTCTCTTCAAGAATGCGAGAGAGTTCCATAGATCGGTGGGCCAAAAGATGGAATTTCTGGCGTTGTTGTTCTTCCAATGCCGAGAGAAAAAGGAGAATCAGTACGACCAATGCGAGAAAAAAGAAAGCGTGAAGCTTGAAAAAAACGGAGTGGCGACGCGAGATCATAGAGTAAACTGGTATCCCATTCCCCTGACGGAACGGATGAGTGTCGGATGTTTCGGATTGGGTTCGATTTTTTGGCGGATACGGCTGATGAGGACATCGATACTACGCTCTGAGCTTTCCCATCCGATCGATTCGACATTGTTTGCGATAAAGTCACGGGAGATGATTTGACGATGGTGTTTGATCAGCAGGGCCAAAAGTTCGAATTCGGCACGGGTCAGAGGCAAGAGTTCGCCCTCTTTATAGATACCGTTTTCATCGACACGAAAAGTTTCGCTGTTTGCCTGGATCGTTTTACCGTTGATACGGCGCAGCAGGCTTTGTATCCGTGCGACAAGCTCGCGCGGCTCATAGGGCTTGGGGAGGTAGTCGTCGGCACCGAGTTCGAGTGCGATTACTTTGTCTCCCAAATCACTCCGAGCCGAGGAGATAATGATAGGGATTTCACTCCGTTCGCGGAGCATTTTACAGACATCTAACCCATCCATATCGGGAAGGGTGAGATCAAGCAGCACCAGATCGTACGATTCGATTCCTAATGATGCCAGAGCACTTTTAGGATTTTCATACGCGATCACCTCCATTTGATACCGACTTAGATACTGTGTCAGGAGATCGGATATTTCGAGATCGTCTTCAATCAGGAGAATTTTGATCATTGTAATACTTATTTAGTTGTCGGACAGTTTTTGCACCCCATACCGGTACCGTCTTTCGGCATCATAGGCTGTTTCATATTGCATTTTTTTCCGTTCATCATCGGCATCGATTCTTCGAATTTTGTACGTTGTTCCGGAGTAAGAATCGCCATCATTTTTTCGTGCTGTTGATTATGGAACGCTTTTCCCTCTTCACGCAATTTTTTGATTTGCTCTTTTTGCTCATCGCTTAAACCCAAGTTTTGCATCGGTTTCGGCAATACATCGGTATTGCATTGGCATTTTTGCATCATCATACCGCCGTTCATCATTCCCTGTTGCATCGGGCAGGCCATAAGAGCGGTTGCTCCGAGGATAAGAGCAAGACTTAAAATCTTTTTCATGGTGTTCTCCATTCGTTGTGTTTATAGGATAGTATCATAAAACAATACGTTTAATCACGTGACAACCGTGTATTAACCGTATTAACGGTATTCTTCTTCCGAAGTAGCCGCTTCGGTAATCTTCATCAGAGTCAAGAACAAGACGGTGATTGCAGGACCGATAATCATTCCCCAAAAACCGAAAGTGCCGAGACCTGCGATAATGGCGAAAAAGATGATTAGTTCGTTGATCTTCTCTTGCGGTTTAATAAGTTTCTGATTGATGATTTTAATAATAACCGGTTTGACAAAAGTATCGGCGATGATTGAAATCACGATGATCGTGTAAAGGGTGATAAAAAGGGCATTATGGGTATGCCCCATAGAGAGTTCAAAGAGGGCGAACGGAAGCCACATAATAATTCCCCCTATTACCGGAATCAGGGATGCAAAACCGTACATGATACCAAAGAGCAGACCGTTGTAGCCCAAATATTCGACGGCAATGCCGAATAATGCCCCCTCGAATACGGCTGTTGCGATAATCGAATAAAAAACAACGCTCATTGAAGAGCGCATTTCAAACATGATCAGGGTGCTTTCTTGCTGAGGAAAATGTGCGGAGCGTTTGAAAAATTCGAAAATATCTTTTCCGTAATAGAGAGCAACAAAGTAAAAGATCAAGATAAAAATCGTTTTAGTTAAAAATGCCATTGCAAAACTGCCGATTTGTGAAGCGTAATCGAGCAGATGTTGTGCCAAAGCATTGGTATCGAAGTCGCTTAGCAAAGCTTCGATTTTCGTTTCGGCACGAGAAAAAGTAGGGGGAAGATGGGCGATCCAATCACGCAGATTGGTGTCGATTGTTTTGAGCATTGCCGGATCGAGATTTTGGAGCATGACCGATATATGGAATAAAAAGTAGCCCAACGGTGCGAAAAAAAGGATCGAAAGTACCAGCGTAGAGAGGGCAGAAGCCCAAAAGCGGCTGCGGGTAAGGGTGAAAAATCCCATTTGGATGTGGTGGGTCGAGATCGCGAGCAAGGTTGCGACCGTAATACTGATCCAGAAAGATTCGTAGAGACGGTATACACCGTAAGTAGCCAGTAGAAGCAAAACAATCGTAAAATGTTCTTTTTTCATGGTATCCGCTCGTATTTATTCAAACAGGCTGTTTTGGGGAATCCCGAATTTCAGCAGTTCGTAGGTTTTCGGGGTAGCGACCCGTCCGCGTGCCGTCCGTTCGAGATAACCGTTTGCGAGCAGATAGGGTTCTAAGACATCTTCGATCGTCCCCTCATCCTCACTGAGTGCAGCAGCGATGGTACTTAGCCCCATAGCTCGTCCTTTAGCTTCCATTAAGAGTTTCAGCAAACGTATATCCATTTCATCAAACCCGTTGGCGTTGATTCCCAATTGGTCGAGAGCGTAACGGGAACGCTCATGCAAAATAGTCGATTCGTTAGCGACATCGGCGAAATCGCGTACCCGTTTCAGCAGCCGCAGCGCGATGCGGGGGGTTCCGCGAGAGCGTTTGGCGATTTCGTGGGCGGCATCTTTGTCGATATTTTTGCCCAGTTTTGCAGCGGCTTGAGTAATGATGCTGCACAGTTCATCGGGGGTGTAAAACTGCATCCGAAAGTTCATACCGAAACGATCGCGCAGCGGGTTTGAGAGCATCCCCGCACGAGTCGTCGCTCCGATGAGGGTGAAACGGGGAAGGTCGATCTTGACCGTTTGTGCCGCAGGACCGCTTCCGATGATGATATCGAGGCGGAAATCTTCCATTGAAGGGTAGAGAATTTCTTCGACCGCAGGTGAGAGGCGGTGTATTTCGTCGATGAAGAGGATGTCGCCTTCTTCGAGATTAGTGAGGATGGCGGCGAGATCGCCGCTTTTTTCGATCATCGGTGCAGCGGTGACTTTGATATTGCTTCCCATCTCATTGGCGATGATGAGGGCAAGAGTCGTCTTTCCTAAACCCGGAGGGCCGTAAAAGAGTACATGATCGAGTGCTTCGCGCCGTTTACTGCTTGCTTCAATAAAGACGCCGAGATTTTTTTTGATCTGCTCTTGGCCTATATAGTCGTTCCAGGCACTCGGGCGCAGCGAGGTTTCTGTCACCTCTTCGGCGTTAAATTTTTCGATTTCGACTATCCGTTCCATAATTTAGCGGGTCTCTGTGGTGGAGTAAGGATTATAGATCTGAGTATGAGCATCGATGCATTGTTGCCGCTCTTCTAAATTGGGATTATTGTCGCATTTGCGTTTTTCGATTTGATGTAATGTGGTATAGCTGGATTCACTTATCCCGCTACATCCTGATAGCAAAAGAGATAAGTAGACAATAATACCTTTAGTAAATATAGTTTTCATCCGGAAATTCCCTGTTTTGAACTTCGATAGTGTACGCGGCTACGGCTTCTTTGACTTTTTTCGCACCGTTGATATATTGTTTGACGAATTTGGGGACAAACGGTTCATAGAACCCAAGCATGTCGGAGAAAACCAATACCTGACCATCTACGCCGTTGCCGGCGCCGATTCCGATGACGGGAATGGAAACGCTTTTGGCTACCCGTGCGGCGACGTCGGCTTTAACCCCTTCGATTACCATGCAAAATGCTCCTGCCGCTTCGACGGCTTGGGCATCGCAGATGAGCGACAGCGCTTCATCTTCGGTTTTTCCTTTGATCTTGTATCCCCCCTCGGCGCGAAAGGCTTGCGGAAGCAATCCGATATGACCGCAGACGGCGATTCCGTTTGCGGTAAGGTGACGGATAATATTGGCTTTATCGGCACCCCCTTCTATTTTGACGGCATCGGCAGGTGTCTCGCGATAAACCCGCATCGCGTTGTTAAATGCACTTGTTTCATCGGTATAGGTACCGAAAGGCATATCGATAATGACAAAAGTATCGGGAGCGCCTTTACATACGGCATTCGTATGGTAGAGCATTTGATCCATCGTCACGCTCAGAGTATCAGGATTTCCGCCGAAGCTCATATTGAGGCTGTCCCCTACGAGAATGATGTCGGCACTCTCGCTGAAAAGTCGAGCAAAAATGGCATCGTATGCGGTAATCATGACCAGAGGAAGGGCTTCTTTGCGTTTTTTGATAGCACCGATCGTAAGTTTTTTCATACTATACATATCCCATTGTTATTTAAAGTAGATAGTTTACCCAAAAATTCTCTCACAAAGCCACTTGATGACAACTAAGAGGGGAGATTAAACAAAACATCGCTATAATTTATCAGTACAGGAGAACAGTGGTATGGGCATACGAAGCGATTTAGAAGCGAATTTCGACTTTGAAATCATCGACGAATTTCTGGACCATTATGCTATGATGGTCGAAATAATGGAGTCGTTGATTATCGATTTGGGAATCGTTGAACGTTATCATCGCAGTATCGAAGAATTGTTTCGAATTTTCCATAATATAAAATCGGCTTCCGGATATTTGCAGATTGAGCCGATGGTTCGTTTGTCCACATTCGTGGAAGATGCCCTTGAACAACTCCGTACGCGTGATAGAGTCGTTAATGAAGAGACGATTACATGGCTTATCAGCGTCGCCGATATGTATATGCAATGGCAGGAAGATTTTAAAATGGATAACGAACTGTCCAAAATCCATTTTTCACTTTTAATTTTACCCGACATGGAGAGAGCGTGAAACATTTAGTCGCGTATATTACCGCAGGATATCCAGAGAAAGACTTTACGATCGATTTGGCATTGGCATTAGGAGAAAACGGTGTAGATACACTAGAACTCGGAGTTCCGTTTTCCGATCCCGTAGCCGACGGTCCGGTGATCGAGGCAGCGAACCATCGTGCCCTCGAAGCAGGATTTCGTTTCACCGACCTTTTGGATATCTCTGAGAACGTCGCTCCGAAAATCGACACGCTGTGGATGGGGTATTTCAATCCGTTTTACCAATACGGAATGGATGCGCTGCTCGATAAAGCTGCAACTATCGGTATTAACGGCCTGATTATCCCCGACGTGCCGTATGAAGAGGCTAAAACATACCATTCGCTTTTTGAAAACCGCGGATTGGCGAACATTACCTTTGTCGCCCCGACGGATGGTGAAGAGCGTATTGCAACGATCACTGCCGAAGCGCGCAAGTTTATCTATCTCGTCGCATATGCGGGGATTACCGGAAGCGGAAAAAGCGAAGACTTGATCCCCATACTGGAAATGATTAAACGTTATACCCAAACTCCGGTCTATGTAGGATTTGGGGTGAATGAAAAAACGGCACGGGAAAAAGTGCAAGGAGCAGACGGCGTTATCGTCGGTTCGGCGATCGTGAATGTTCTTTTGGATGACAGTCTCTCGAATACCCAAAAAATTTCACAATGCTGCGAGATAACCCGAACCATCAAATCTCTTATTAACGAATAGAGATATATAATACGATTCTAACTTCGGTTACCACGTGGGGGCGACATGGCTTCGACTGGATCAAGAAGGTTTAGGTTGCATTGCCGGACTGAGCAGCTCCGTTATACGGCTCACAATTGCTTAAACGCAAACAACACTAATTACCGTCCTGCTTACGCTGTAGCGTAAGTTTAACTTAACTTAGGACTGCTCTACCTCTCTATGCTATCACCGAGAGGGTTTGGGGTATAACCAACGCGATAGCTATACTCCCTTGATGCCTCGGGAGGGAATGAATTTAGAGGATTGGGCGCACTAGCCTTGCACGTTGTGTGAACGTGCCTGAAACTCAAACAACGTTACTAAGCATGTAGACGCCTTTACTCTCTTGGTTTAGGACTCCGGTTCAATCCCGGACGCCTCCACCAAAAGTACAATTCAATACCCTCTAATACCCATCAATAAACTCTACTAAATCCCACAAAATAGGCATAATATAGACAAATTAGCCTTTAGTACCCATCAATCACAATTTGCACCATCTAAGAAATTAATGTACTTTTAAATGTACTTTTTGTTATTATGCTTCTAAACGTACTTTTCAAAAGTACATTATACGAGGGCTATCATGGCAAATAAAAAAGTTTCACCTCTCACCGATACGGAAATAAAAAATGCGAAGCCAAGAGAAAAAGAATACTCTTTATCAGATGGAAATGGTTTACAGCTCATAGTTAAGCCTGATGGTAGAAAAGTTTGGGAGATACGCTATACATTTGAAGGGAAACCTAAAAAGACTACGGCAGGGGTTTATCCTACGGTCTCATTATCAAAAGCAAGAGCAAAACGGGATGAATTAAAAACAAAAGTATATGATGGTATCGATCCTATACGAGAACGTAAAGAGATTAAAGCGATCAATATCACTAAAGAACTCGACAAGCTAAATACATTCAAACAATGTGCTATTGATTATTTTGAGTTGATACGCTCTAAAATCAGTGAGGGGCATTATAAAAAACAGTGGGGACGGTTAGAATCGAATGTTATTCCGTTTATTGGAAATCAACGTATAAATGACATTACACGCGATGAAATTATGGCGTGTTTGACACGCATACAAGATCGAGGGGCAATTGAAGAAGCTCACCGTATTTATAATATTATTTCTCAAGTGTACCAGTATGCTATTGCTAACCGAAGATGTGAACGGAATATAGCCAATGATATTGCAACAAAGTGGACGCTTAAGGCATCTACAAAGCAGCATTACCCGACTATCACCGATCCTAAAGAGATTGGAAATATACTCATTGCTATTGACGGGTACAGAGGTGAATATACCGTTAGATGTGCTTTACAGATCATGCCATATGTTGCATTACGTCCCGTAAATATTAGAGCGATGGAATGGAGTGAGATAGATTTGGATAAAGCCATCCTCACCATACCTGCTGATAAAATGAAAATGAAGCGTGAACACATCGTGCCATTAGTGCCTAAAGTAGTGGAGATACTTCGAGAACTTCAAAAGTTAACTGGGGCAGGGCAGTATTGTTTCGGAGCTTCTCGAACTCGAAATAGCCCTCTCAGTGATAATACCTTACGATCAGCATTAATTCGATTAGGGTATAGCAATAAGGAGATAGTACCGCATGGCTTTCGTGCAATGTTTTCGACCATAGCAAATGAGAACATTCCCAATCATGGATATGCGTATGAGGTTATTGAAAAACAGTTGGCGCATGAAATGAAAAACAAAGTGGGGGCTGCTTATAACCGTGCTGAATATTGGGAGCAACGAGTGGGACTTATGCAGTGGTGGGCGGACTTTTTAGATGCAACAAAGGTATAAGAAATATAAAAATAATTGCTTATTTATATAGATTAAACCCAAAATGTTACGAAAGTAAACATGACATAAAAGTTTTTTTTTATCAAAAAAAAGTTGAAATTTTTGAAATAGAAAATTGAAATTTTTGCTTGAAAATATTGCCTAACTTCTATCACC
Organism: uncultured Sulfuricurvum sp.; assembly: GCF_937936435.1. GTDB lineage: Bacteria > Campylobacterota > Campylobacteria > Campylobacterales > Sulfurimonadaceae > Sulfuricurvum. Next base: position 8,289 of record NZ_CALDDG010000128.1, read on the forward strand.
TCTTTAAAACCCCTATATCAAGGGGTTTCTATCAAAAATTAGCTGAAAATTATCTATACTAATTTGACTTTAATTAAATTAATTTAGTTTTTTTTAACGTATTAAAACCGCACTTGTTATTTTATTGTGTTTCAACTATGATGCTCTTGTTCGACGGAACCTGCAAGTCTATAACAGACATTAATGGGCAATGACGGTATGAAATACAAAAAGGATTCAAATGAATTACTCAGAAAATAAGCAATCTGTAGAGTATCATAACTTGATGCGAGATCGTGAAGCCGCATCGTATCTCGGTGTCGGGGTTAGTACTGTATGGATGTTTTCACGACAGGGAAAAATAAAAGCCATAAAACTATCCCCAAGGGTAACCGTTTGGGCTAAATCAGATTTAGATGCGTTTGTAATGAGTCGTGTTCAGTCGGCATGAAATATGACATTACATTAAAACAACAAATTATGATAGAGCATAAGTTGAATGTGACTCAATTTGCTATTCTTTATATAATTTCGATTGCTCCATCGTGGGCGACAAGTGTTGTTTTTAATGATGAAGTGTATTACTGGACAGCACGACAAAAAATAGCGACGGAGCTTGAAGCATTTGATTTAAAGTATGATACTGTTTACAGGCATTTAATGAAATTAGACAAAGATGGATTTATCAACTATAAAAAAGTGGGTAAAAAAGATTTTACTCGATTGACATCAAAAGCAAAGTCAATTTTTTCATCGGTTAATCAAAATAAGCCTGAAAATTACTATATCGGAAAAAAATCCGAAAAAGACATAACCGCTATGTCGGAAAAAAGTCCGCGAAAACACGGAAAAAAATCCGAAAACGGCTCGGAAAAAAATCCGACAGATAACAATACTAATCTTCATACTCATACTATTAATTCCTCCTCTTTATTTCCTCCGATTTTGGAAGAAGATGAAAATGCGTTGGTAGGTTGCGAAATTGCTACGAAGTTTGATCCCTATGAAAAACTACCTGAGCACATTGATGGATTAGCACGGGAGATTGTGATCCAAGAAATTGAGAACATGACTATAGAGTTGGGCGGAGACTTTGAGAAATATCGAAATACACTGATTCAAGAAGTCCTCTCAGGACAAGGACGGACGATTACCAATATTCGCGCTCGGCTGATTCGCATGAATACGGTGCATCAAAAACCGTGGGTCGTAACTCATCGGAAAAAACGGGAAGAGGGAGAGAAGCTTCAAGCTTTTATGCTAGAAAACGGCTACGACAATATTTTCGACCTGATTGAAGAAATAAATCAATCAGAGCTAACAGCTTGATTTTTAGACACCAAAAAAAGATTTAGAATAGATGCTCAATCGCTTTTCTAAACGACGGGTTTAAAATCGTAAAGGCGACAAAAATGATCGATATGAGTATAAATTCCATCATTACGCTATTTCTCCTGATTTTTGAGTGTTTAAAGAGGCTGTACGCTTCTTTTTGGCTTTCTAATAAAAAAATCCCCGTAATCGTGTTAAGAAACGCACTAAAGGGTATGTATGATGATTTAATGCGCTATCCCAATGACTAAAGTGTGCGCACGTTATCGTCGGTAGTATTTTTCCATTCAAACGAGTCACTTTCTGATTTAGGTGCTCGGTGAGGTTTCCAATCCTCATCCCCGATTTTCGGGAGAGCGGTTTCGTCGTTTTGAAGCACATTTGAAAGAGTGTTCTTATTCTCTCTTGTGACCTCTTTTTGTGGTGCTAAATTTTGCTTAAAATGGATGTTGAATTGTTCGTAGCTCATTGAAATTCTCTTTTCATCTTTGAGCTTTTTCCACATCATTTTTGCCATACGGTAGCCATCTTTTTCATACATTTCTTTTAACGTCGGCAACATTGAAAAAAACTCTAATATCGCTTCACCTTTTTTTAATGCCATTTTTGCCCCTAAATGTATAAACTTGTAAGATAATGTACTATAATTTATCATAGTGTAGTATTAATTTCAACTACAGAAGCCTAAACAGTATGTTTGTACGGCTAATTTGGCTTGATTTTTGATCAATGGATCATAATGGATTATAAAGTAGCACAATGTGAGGGCAAGATAGGTAAAGGTTGTACTTTTTCGTAAACGAAACAGTAAACTTTACATCTTGACACTTATTCGCAACATAGTTGCTCAACATATAAAAAGGGGTATAAATACTAAAAAGAAACTTACTTGATATTGACACTAAAAAAATGAGAACAATCAAAATCAAAGTTAATCAATATGAGAATGATAATTATAAATAAGGCAATTTTTATGATTTATTAGAAGTGAAATATCCTGCAATAAGCCCGATAACAAAAGTGGGGACAAAGACTATTATGTACATGATGATAAATCCAATAGCGACTCCGCCGATTAAAGCAAGCATATTTTTCCTCCTATTATTTTGTTACCACGTCTTACGCACTGGCTCATCGCCCTTGATCGGTTTTAAACCACCGCTACGAAATAGAGCCGATGAAGCGTTCATACAATTTTGATATTCAGGTGACGGGCTAAGTTGTGTCCCCTCTAATGTGCCGTTATCTTTTTTAATTTTGCACTCTTCTTTTACCGCTTTCGCTTCGTCAAGGTGCGCTTTGTAATAATCTACACTTTGTACGTCTTGCCCGCACCCCGTTAAAAGAAATAAAATACCCGTGAAATAAATAGATGACGTTTTCATTATAAGTCCTATGGGAAGTTGATTGATGATAGTAACTGCTATAAACTTAGAACATTCTAAAGTCCAGTAGGAAGTTACTTGTATGTCGTCTCGAAAAACACTCCCTATCGAAGAATTGCATTTCAAAATCGGGCAAAATGTAAAGAAATATCGGGAAGAAAAAGGGTTCACGCAGTTGGACTTGTCCCACGAGATAGGACATAGTACTACCACGATCATATCGCTTGCCGAAATCGGCAAACGCAAGCACTTCAATATCCAACAACTCTATCAAATCTCTATCGCTCTTGATGTTGATGTATGCAAGTTTTTTGAGATTGACTAGTAAAATTTTGAGTAAAAAGTAAATAATTCGATAAGTCTTAGTAGATTAAATTTGTTGATTTAATCTCTAACAGAATATATCGTTCAATAAAGCTTCAAGTTGAAATCTAAAGGATTTTTTATGCCATTAAGTAATCAAACTTTCGAAAGTTTTTATATGGGAAATGCCGCAGAGAATAAAATTATGAGTGAATTGTTTTTCCTTGGTTATGAAGCTTTTAAACTAAATCCTGATATCGGTTTAGATATTTTGGTAACCAACAAAGCATTTTCACAATTTCATAAAATCACACAAATACAACATTATCTTCAGGTGAAATCTACATTTTTAATTAATGGTACTGCAACTTTTAGTCTTACAGATGATGACTTGAATTTCCTATCAAATGGACTGGATGTAACAACAGTTTTCTGTTATATTCAGCCAATTATTGAAGCTACAGCAGATAGTTATAGTCGGGGCGATTATGAACCATGGAGAAATGCATTAGAGGCAGAAGGAGAAAGTATATTTTACGGCTCTAAGGATTTTAAAGAATTGAAAAAAACAAATTGTTTGAGTAGTTTGGATTTTAAAGGCTTTCAGATGGGATATATATGGTTCAATAGTGCTCAACTACTTAGAGCGCAGGAAGAAAATATTTTTTCTCCATGGGTATCGGATAAGAATGTTAAAATGCAATCTATAACTATCAAACTGAATGAAATAAGCAACTGCATTACCATAAATGATCAAAGTGTAATACCCGAAATACGAAATATTTATTATTTACTCAAAGAGAGTAGTACAAAAAAACGGCTTACAAATGGTGATTTTTTGTTTAACCATTATTAAAAACTTTCTGTTGATGCAATAAATAGTCATTTTTACTAAATTTTATTACTTTTAAGCATATCTGATTTTAAATATATTTTAATGACTTGAAACATAAATATGATACTATCTATAAAAATTATCAACTTTTTAGATGGATATGTATATGGCAGATGGGTATTATCATTTTTTTCTTAGTAAGATGACAAGTAGTTATAGTTTTGAAGGTGCAATTACAACATTACGAAATTTTCATACTAAAAATGAAATAAAAAATTATTTAAATAAGTTATATAAGATACCACAATATAAAAAATATATTTGTGATGAGCCTTTTCCATCGACGATAGAGAAGTTAAAAAATAAATCAAGATCGATTACTTATGATTTAGAAAATGCACTATTTTGGGAAGCATCAGTAATAAAATTGTTTTCAGCTGAATTGAACGATTTTTTAGATTTAAAACGACAATATGTAGTTAAATTTTTGAAATCAGAGTTTAAGGAAGCAGAATTAATTCTTAATGATATTCAAAATAGATTTGGATATTCACTCTGGCTACTTGAAAATAGAATCATTTTTTTAGATAAAACTGTTGGATTAAAAGCACAAAAAGAATTTATGTCAGATATTGTACAAGATAAAAAGAATGATGGTCTTTTACAAATTTTAATTGAATACATAAGCACAAGGACTGAAAAAAATATCAATAGCGATAAATTTGAAGATTATATTGCAACACTCTATAAAAATATTTCAAAATATGAAAATACAGAAGGTTATATTGATTATTTGAGTTTTAAATTAAAAACATTTTCAATTTATCCAATCAAAAATTATTTAAATGTTCTTATCAATGAAACTAACTCATCAATAATTGATCGTTACAATACTTTTTTAAGCGTATGTCAACATTTATTTTCAATCGAAGAAAATGAAGTTTTAATAAGCTCTTTAAAAGTATTAGAAAAAACAATAGATGATCCATATTTAAAAAAGCTAATGTATTTTACAAAAGTCACTCAGAAGTTTAACTATGATGACTTGTCAGATCAAGTGAATAATGTTTTTGAGGATTATACGAAAGGAGAATATCAGCAATGTATACAAAAAAGTAAACTTATATTAGTTGATAACCCTTTTTTAATTGATGTTGCTGAGATTTATGTTAAATCTCATATTAGAATGAATTCAGATATAGAAAGTGTTAATAATGACTTACTAGATGAGATTTTGTTAAATATGAAGAATGTAATTGTTAAAAATAGTAGATCTCAAGAAGCATATAAAAATTTATACAAATTGACATATACATACGCTAGTCAAAATTGGTCTAATCAAATTTATAACTTTTTACAGAATGAATTTCATGATGATAATAATCGGACAGTACATCAAAACAATATTTTAGGGAAATTAAATGATGTAGTTTTTTTGCCAAAAGCAATAGAGCTATTAAAAACCTTTGAAAGTAAAAATGAATATTTAGAAAAGTTGGAACTACTATATCAATGTCCAAAAATGATTCAATTATTTAAGTCAAATATTGATACTAAAACTAAAACTGAAGTTAAATATGATGCCATTCTAATACCAAATGAACGAAAAATGATATATATGGGGGATTCTTTTATTCAAGAAGAAGAGTATCAAAAAGCACTAAGTATCTTTAATACACTTCTTGTAGACAGCAATGATATTTTATATAGACAAAAAGCGCTAATTGGAAAAATACGTTCACTGATTCGATCAGATATGTTAGAGGAAACTATTAATATTATCGTGAATGAGTATTTTCATAATCCATATATATATGTGATTTTTCCACTTAAAGAAATAATTGATTTATTTGATTTGGAGGAAATTTCTGACAAAAAGAATACGTATTTATATTTATGTATTATTTATGATATATATTTGAATAATTTAAATAAAGATAAATTTAAATTTTTAGATCTTCAAGATTTATACGAAGATTTTTTATTTGAAAATAATTTTGAAACTCCTGCAATGCTGAAAAGTGTAATCGGCATGTATGAAAAAGAAAAAATGATTTATTTTTTAAATCATATTTGTATACCAAGTATAATGGATTCGAGTCCTGAATTCTCGTCCACGAATCAGATTATGGAAGAACGTATCAAAATATGCCAAATATTAACTGAGATTGATAGCAAAAATCTTGAAGAGTATCAAGATGAGATTAAAGAATATACGTCTAGGTTAATGTTAAATAAGAAAGTAGCAGAAATAGAACAAAGTAAAATTTATGTAGATATCGATGGAATTAAAAAATCACAAGAAGTGAAATTAAAAGAAGCATATGAGAGGTATATTTCTTTAGAAGAAATTGACAATGGAGATGAAGAATTTATTCAGTTTGAAATTGATGATACTCAAACATTAATGATTCCTACGCAAGATAGACGAATTTTACTTTTTAAAATACTTTTTGATTTACGAGATCAATTTGTATTAAGTAGCGAATATGGGTTAGATACATATTTAAGTGTAAATATACGTCACGGAACATTAACGGGTATGTTAAGAAAGCCATTGGAACAGGAAAAAATTGTTACATTAAAAGATGAAAAAACTAATATTTATATTGATAATATTCATTGGAAAAACAATTATAAATATGTTATTTTAGAAAAGACATTAGAAGACATTATTGGACTGCTTAATGAGTTTTCTCGTAAAGTCGATGGTTTGATAAATAAGCTTAAGAATGAATGGATACAAATAGCTACAGAAGATAAAAAAACCACTGGATTATTTGATTATAGTTTATACATCGAAGAGGTTAAGAAAGTTGAACTTAAAATTGAAAATGATCTAAATTATGAGGAATTTGTAAATATATTGATAGATTTCTTGTGGGAAATTACGGAAGATAATCTAAAAATTATCAGAGAAAAAATCCAATCAGAAATGATTCCAGAATATATAAGCATTTTTGATGAATTACTTAAAAACTTAAGCGAGTTACGTGAAATTGATAAATGTCATGAATTAATACAGGCTATAACTCGTTCACGTACAGAAATGCAAAATACATTAACACAGATATCAGGATGGTTTAAACGTACGGAAATATTTAATACACAGGACTATGATATTCTTTTTGCGTTAGATGTTGCACAAGAAAATATAAAAAATATATATCCGCATAAAACAATGATTTTGAATAAAAAAGCAGATACTTACAAACTTAAAGGAGAAACATTTTACAGTTTTGTAAATGTCTTTATTACACTGTTAGATAATGTAATTCAGCGTTCTAAAACGGATGTTTACGATGTCAGTATTGAAATTTCTTTTAATAATGAAAAAAATACAATAGACTTATATTGTACGAATAAGATTAATTATACTGAACAGGAAATCGAAGAAAATAAATTAAAAATAGCCCAATTAGTACCTTCATTGAATGAAAGAAAAGGTATGGAAAATGTTAAGAAAGAAGGTGGGACAGGTTTTTATAAAATAATTAAAATATTAAATGTTGACTTGTCCTGTGCAACAAAAATAGACTTGAAGTATTTAATAGGTGAGGAGAATTCACAATTCTTTTTTACACATATTACATTGCAAAAAGAAGGGTTGTTTTATGAATATATTGATAATTGATGACGATTTAAATAAACGAGAACGAATAATTGAATTCATAAAATCAGAGTATGAGTGCATTAATATAGTGCAAAAAAAATCTTACCAAAGTGCATTAAAAGAGATATTTAGTCAAGCGTATGATATGGTTTTACTTGATATGACGATGCCAACTTTTGATATTGACATTGGTGAAGCTGGTGGAAGAATTAGAGTATTTGCAGGTAAAGAAGTTATGAGAAAAATGATAAGACGAAAGTACCTTTTCCCAGTAGTTATAATTACACAATTTGAACGATTTGGAGATGATAAAAATGAAATATTATTTGATGCATTGAAAGAAGAGTTATCCAGTTCTTATCCCGAAGTTTTTCGTGATATGATCTATTATAATGCAGCTTCTTCATCTTGGCACGATATATTATTAAACCATATTAAATTAATTAAAGAGAAAGTCGTATGATAAATGTTTTATTTTTAGAGGATAGCAATGTAAAGGCGAATAACATTTTGAATGTTCTTTGGAAAAGCAACTTGTTGCCATCTGAGTCTATTCATTCCGTATCTGATATCACGCAAGCAACGAAATGTTTACAATCTACGCAGTATGATGTTTTTATTATGGATATTGAATTACCACAGCGCTTTGGAGAAAATGCAAAGCCTGAAGCAGGATATGATCTTTTATATAGAATACAAAAAAAGCAAATGCGAATGAATCCTCCTAAGCATATTATTGCTATAACAGCATATAAAGAGGTATTTGAAGAGTATAAAAAACAATTTAAAGATGATGCTTTTTTTTTAATTTATTATGATGAATCAACCATTGATTGGCAAAATTCACTCATAAAAAAACTACAGTACATTGTCAATGCTGAAAATAATCATAAAATACAAGTTGATTACGATTATGATATTGCAATTATTTGTGCTTTAAGTGATCCTGAGTTTACTTTTATTGAAGAATTACCAGTAAAGTGGGAAAAAATAACTGTTCCTAATATGACATTATCATTTTATAGTACAATCTTTCAGAAAGATGATAAGTTATTGCGTGTTATTGCTGCTACCACTAATACAATGGGCATGGTTCCAACTACAATGTTAGCAACACAGATGATAGAGCTATTTAGACCTAGATATATAACTATGACTGGTATTGCTGCAGGCATCGATAATGAAGAAATCAGTTTAGGTGATTTATTGATTATTGATATATCTTGGGATTCAGGCTCTGGAAAGATCAAAATCAATGAAGATGGTAGTTATCAATTTGATATAGATCCTAAACAAGAACGATTAGACAATGATTTGAATTATGCCTTACAGGATATGATAAAAGATGACCAATATTTATATGACTTAAGCAAGTCTTGGAAAGGCGATAAACCTAATTCATTATTAAAAGCTCATATAGGTGCAGTTGCATCAGGAGCAGCAGTTATTGCAAATTCCGAAGTTGTTGATATTATCAAACAACAAAGTAGAAAATTGATCGGTATTGAAATGGAAGCTTATGGTGTCTTTTATGCAGCTAATCATGCAACGAATCCTAAACCTAAGCCTATCGTAATTAAATCAGTATGTGATTTTGCAAATGAACATAAAAACAACCAGTTTCAAAAATATGCAGCATATACAAGTGCCAATTTTTTATACGAATTTAGTATGCGTTATTTGTAAAATAGAATATTTGTCAAAGGAATATATCGGAATAAGGCTGAGTATTCTTATATAAAGAATATCAGAAAGTTTTCCACTTGACTTGACAAATAGTATCATTTGTGATACATTTAGTAAAATTAAAAGTATCAAATATGATACTAAAAAGTAGATGCCATGTTTAAATCATTGATCCTATCCGAACTCAAAAAACAAAAAGAGGCACTATCTATTCCTTATGAGGCTATCGCTTCACGCTCAGGATTGGGGATCGCTACTGTTAAGCGTGTGTTTTCTGGGCACGATATATCGCTCGATACTCTCGATAAAATCGCGGTGGCTTTAGGATGTGAGATTGCAATCAAGCCGAAGCAATCAGCAAAAGTACTCTATCAGGCGCAAATCGAAAAAAAAGCGTATGAGATCGTGAGTCGAGTGATACAGACTTCCGCTCTGGAAAATCAATTGCCGCGAAGCGAAGCACAAACGAAAATGCTCTCCCAAGCTAAAGCGATGATCTCTAAAATGCCAAAATCACAAGTTTGGGCATGATTACATTTGATAAAGAGGGCGAAACTCCCCTTGATGATATATCAGGACTGAAACTCAAAAAGATTACTACTCGTGCCGAACTGGATGATGCCGAAGCGCAAAATATTCTCAAAGCGTATGTTAAATACACTCTTAACCCGTCGGCTCTCAAAAAAGTAACGTTTGATTTGAGCTTTTTTCGTAAACTTCATAAAGAGATGTTTGGTGATGTTTGGAGTTGGGCGGGAGAATTTCGTACTACTCAAACCTCTATCGGTGTTACAGCTAATATGATTCATCAACATTTATATCAGCTCCAAGACGATCTCAAATATTGGGAGAGCGAATGGGACTATCGTGATACGGCGGTACGTCTTCATCATACATTGGTAAAAATTCATCCCTTTCCAAACGGAAACGGTCGATGGGCGAGGTTTGCTACTGATCTTTGGCTTTTAAAGATGGGGTATCAAGCTCTTTCATGGGGTGGGAACATTACCGAAATGAGTGATGCGCGATCCGCGTATATTACTTCATTAAAAGAAGCGGATCAAGGCAATTATGAACCGCTTAAAAGCTTTATGTTTGGCACTGAACATTAAGTGCGGAAAAACTATAATTCGATCACTATAGATTTTTAGTTATATCGAGAAAATTGAAAAAAATCGATATACTATGTTCATCTAGGATTGAAACTAATGTACTTAATAATGTACTTATTTAATTAGTATGTCTTATTAAGCACTTAAAATGTGGTATGTTTGATAGAGGACGCCTCCACCACCATCTTCTTTAAACTATTAAATAATTAAAAAAAAGTAAAGCTGTTTTTTAATATGTAATTTCTACAATCCTTTATATACTGAATTTTCCGATCACATGAATGATGTTTAGACCATTTTGTTTACCATTATCGAGTAAAGTGTGAGTGGAAGAGAGAAGTTTCATCGAATAGTAACCGTGTGCGTACAAATACTCTTTGGGGTATTCATGATATAGAAGCAGGACGCTATGCAAACATTCACCGAAGAAGAACTCCAAAAATACAACGGGCAAAACGGCATGCCCGCATATGTTGCTTTTAAAGGAAACGTATACGATCTCAGTGAGTCTCCGCTGTGGAAAAATGGGGTTCACTTCAAAAAACATTTTGCAGGAAACGATCTCACCGCGATGATTGCAAATGCACCTCACAGCGAAGAAGTATTCGCCAATTTTTCTCCGATTGCCTTGTATATTTCTTCTCCTTCCGCAGATACGAACAAAATAGCTGATCCGAAAGAAAAATACCGAGTGTGGTATGCAAAATATCACCCCCATCCGCTAACAGTACATTTTCCGATAGCGCTCCATTATTTCAGCGGATTTGCAGATGTCTTATTTTTGGCGAATCCTTCGGTTGGCTATGAAACGGCTGTTTTTTTATCGTTTTTTGCGGCAACGGTAATGGGATTTTTTACATTGATTGCCGGAGTCTTCAGCTGGTGGGTCAATTATGATTGTATAACGTCGAAGCCTTTTATGATCAAGCTCACTGGTGCCTTGTTTACGCTAGTGATAGGGCTTGTCCCACTCATTCAGAAATTCCTTGCTCCGGATGTCCCTTTTAGTCACGGATTGGATGGAATCATTTATCATAGCGTTATTTTTATGACTGTCATGTCGGTGTCGATTGTGGGCTATTACGGCGGAAAAATCACGTGGGGGGCGAAGTCATGAGAGATTCGGTTTCGATATTGATCGGGGGAAAAGCGGGGCAGGGGATTGCGAGTATCGAGACCCTGCTTACCAAAGGGTTCAAGAGAGCGGGATTTTATACCTTTTCGACCAAAGAGTTTATGTCCAGAATCCGAGGCGGAAGCAATACGACGCTGATACGTATCTCAAAGCGTCCTATCAATGCCCCTGTGTTCAGTGTAGATATTTTTGTCCCGTTGGATACGGATGCCTATTATCATGCGCAAGAGCGGCTAACCAAAGAAACGTTTTTGATTGCTAAAAAAGGGGAATTTGAGAGCGATTGCACACTCTATGATCATGATTTGGCAGCTTTGGCAAAAAGTATCGGCAGTCCGATCGTATCCAATACGATAGCTGCTGCGCTGATTTTCGGACTGCTCGGGTGCGATGTCAATATTTTGAGAGAGATTGTGGCGGAGTTGTATAGTAATGAGCTGCTTGACGTGAATCTCAAAGCGTTAGAAATCGGTGCCAAACTGGGAGAGGATAACGGAAACTGCCTCTACTGTATCGAACCGAACTCCTCAACACAGCAAACAAACGACCTCTTTTTAAGCGGTACGGAAGGGGTCGGATTCGGAGCCATTGCAGGAGGATGCAATTTCATTAGCAGCTATCCGATGAGCCCTTCGACCGGGGTATTGACCTTTTTGGCGAAGCAGAGTAGAACGTTCGGTATCTGTGTCGAACAGGCAGAAGATGAGATCGCGGCATTTCAAATGGGATTGGGTGTTTGGTACAGCGGCGGACGGGCAATCACGACGACAAGCGGCGGCGGATTTGCCCTGATGGGAGAGGGACTCAGTCTCAGCGGAATAACCGAAACCCCTATGGTCGTCTATTTGGCTCAGCGCCCCGGACCCGCAACCGGACTTCCGACACGAACGGAACAAGGCGATTTAGAACTCTCTATTTACAGCGGACATGGGGAGTTTCCTCGGATCATACTGGCTCCCGGTGATCCGAAAGAGTGTTTTGATCTTGCACGTATGGCATTCGATCTCGCCGACCATTATCAAATTCCGGTGATACTCTTGAGCGATCAGTATTTGGCGGATAGTTATTTTCATGTTGAGCAGTTCGAAATCAATTCGAAGCAGTCTGTGCATCACATCATCAAAACCGAGGCGGACTATAAACGCTATCATTTAAACGAGAGTGGGATTAGCCCGCGCGGTATTCCGGGATACGGTGAGGGGTTGGTACTGGTTGATTCGGATGAACATACCGAGGAAGGGTTGATTACCGAGAGTATGAATGTCCGCAACGAGCAAAACGGCAAACGGCTTGGAAAGACGGCATTGATCACTAATGAAGCGATTGTCCCCGAAGCTGACGGTGCGGGAGAAATTATCGTCCTCGGATGGGGGAGTACGAAACACATTATCAAAGAGGCCGTTGAGAGAGTTGGCGATGAGAGAGTATCGGTAATCCATTTCTCTTGGGTTTATCCGCTGAGCGAATTGCAGCTATTACCGCTTCAAAAAGCCAAACGTCTTGTCGTTGTCGAAAACAACGCCACGGGACAGTTTGCAAAACTTTTACGATTGCACGGTATTAGAGTGGATGATCAGATTCTAAAATCCGACGGCTTGAGTTTTTTTGTCGATGAACTTTCCGAAAAACTAGTATCCGCATTAAAGGAGATACGATGAGTACACGCTTTGATCGAATTGTAGAAGACAATGCATGGTGTCCGGGGTGCGGGAATTTTTCGATACTGGCTCATCTAAAAGAGGCGCTGGATGAGATGGGGCTTGACCCGCTTAAAACGGTAGTGGTTTCGGGGATAGGGCAGGCGGCAAAGACACCGCAATACATGTCGGTACATATGTTCAACGGACTGCACGGCAGAGCGCTCCCCGTTGCGCAAGGGGTGAAAGTAGCCAATCCCTCTTTGAGCGTCATCGCCGAGGGGGGAGATGGGGATATGTACGGGGAGGGAGGAAACCACTTTATGACTGCCATCCGCCGAAACGCCGCTATAATCAATATCGTCCATAACAATATGGTCTACGGTCTCACCAAAGGGCAGGCTTCTCCGACATCCCAGCGGGGGTTTAAAACTTCCGTGCAGACCGAGGGGGTACATGTAGAGCCGTTTAATCCGACAGCCACGGCGATATCGCTCGATGCATCGCTTGTGATCCGTACGTTTTCGGGGAATAAAGAACATTGCAAAAAAATGCTCAAAATCGCGATGGAGCACAAAGGGTATGTGCTGATCGATATTTTCCAGCCGTGTGTGACGTTCAATAAAACCAATACCTTTAAGTGGTTCAAAGATAACGTGTATGAGCTGCCGGAGAACTATGACCCGACAGATAAAGTAAAAGCGTTTGAAAAAGCGTTGGAGTCTCATCCGTTTCCGATTGGCGTACTTTACAAAAGTCCTCCCAAAATGACGTTGGAAGATAGTTTAAGGGATGAGAGTCAGCTGAATGAGAACCCGTTGTATACTCATAAGGTTGATTTTCATGCGCTTCGTGCTGAAATGAATAAATATATTTAAAGGAAAAAGAGATGCAAAAATATGAGTGTGATGTTTGTGGATATATCTATGACCCGGCGATCGGTGATCTTGAGAATGGTATTGAGCCTGGTATTCCTTTTGAGGAGTTGCCGGAAGATTGGGTATGCCCTGAATGCGGTGTCGGGAAAGAGAAATTTAGCGAGTTGTCAGAATGAATTCGTAAAAAAACGTTTAAAAAACAAATACAAACTTAAATAGGTATATATAAATATAATTTATATAGTTAAATATTGTATCAGTGTTGTTGTTATAGTATGGTAACCTTATTACGCGACAATATGTCGGCAAGGGGGATACGATGATATACAGTGCAGTAGAAGGGTTTCATGAAACTTTTTCAGATTGGCTGATCAACAGAACTACCGAACAGGCAGTAATGACATATCGTGCCAAGATGACAATGTTTGAAATGGCGAAGTGTCTCGAAATGAGTATTTTAAAAAGTCTGCCGCTTGAAGATGTCCTCATAAAAATGGCTGAATTCAAGCAAACCAGTGCCCACCGTTTGTACAAACGGGAATTTTCTCTTTAATATCTCCTCCTTTCGTTCTGTATGCACGGAACGAAATCCCTTTTCTTCCCAACTCCAGCATGAAAATCGACGAAAGACATAAAAGAATCATTTGTATAGTTATATACTGTAAAAAACTTGACTTAACTTATTTATATTATGTAAAATACTGTAAATAACAGTTTAATATAAATAGGAAAATATGTGAACGTAACGATAGTCAATTTTAAAGGGGGCGTCGGAAAATCGATGATCGCCCATCAGCTTATTACCGGATTCGGATTTGAAGGGTGTGAGATCGATCCTTACGGATCATTGTCGGACAGGCTTCCCGAAAATGTGTCACGCATCGATGTCCGCGAAAAACACCTGAATCCTCCTCGCCAAGAGACCATATTTGATTTTGGAGGATTTGACGATATCAAACTCGATCAGGCAGTCGCCTATTCGGATTTGATCGTTATCCCTTTTATCCCGACGCTGGAAACGATACAGGGGACTATGGATACCCTCGTACGCGTGGCTGCTATGAACAAACCGATTTTAATGGTTCCGAATATGAGCCAAAAAGAGAACGATATCAACGATGCAAAATTCGTATTCGAAGAGACGCTCGGGTTTGAGGTGGAGATGTTTCCGATCCCGATGAGTGTCGCTTTGCAGACGGCAATCAATGAGAACAAATCGATTATCGAATTGTCGAAACAAGGCGGTATCAAGGCATATGCGTATAAAAAAGGGGCAAATCTCATGCATCGGCTTTATGAGAAAATACGTGAATATGAAAATCACTGAAGGAAGGCGGGTTTAGATGGAAAATACTCCCAAAGAGAACAAGTTTGCCAAGCGAGTGAGCCAGCGTGAACTTTCAACCCATGTTGCGATCCAAACGGCAAAACATCCAGGCGGACGTCCGAAAAAAAAAGAGGATGTCAAACAGAGCGAAAAAGTTTTCTTGACGTTAACCAAAGGTGAGAAAGAAAAAATCGATCAATATGTCGAGAAAACAGGCGAATCGATAGCCGGTGCCATACGTCGAGCATTAAAAGAGATGGGGATGATTTAAAAGAAACGGTGGTACGCCCGAAGGGATTCGAACCCCTGACCCTTGGTACCGGAAACCAATGCTCTATCCAGCTGAGCTACGGACGCGTAAAAACGAAAGTGCAATAATAATGGAAAAAGGCTTAAGCCTTTTTCATAAACGCGGCAACGAGAACGATAGTCGAGCCGTTGATTTTTCCTTCGATGTATTTCGGATCGTCGGTAAGGCGGATATTTTTGACGATAGTTCCCCGTTTTGCGGTGAATCCTGCCCCTTTGACTTCGAGATCTTTAATCAGTGTGACGGTATCCCCCTCAGAGAGGATGGTTCCGTTGCTATCGCGTTGCACGACGGTTCCGGTATTCTCTCCGGCTGAAGTATTTAGCATTCCGGATTCAGCCCATGCTTTTACATCGTCTTCAAGATACATCATATCGAGTTGATCCTGATCCCCGAGTGCAGTGAGAAGACGATACGCCATTACCTGTACGGCAGGTATTTGGCTCCACATGCTATCGCCGAGGCAACGCCAGTGATCAGTATCGAGATTTTGTGGATTAGCGATTTGGCTTACGCAGGTTTCGCAGATATAAATCGATTGATCTGCACTTCCGTCACTTGGAGCAACTGCAAAAACGCTCAATCTCTCCGTTGCTCCACACAGTTCACAACTATTATTGCTTCGTTCTTGTAATGTTTGTTCAATACTCATGCTAACACCTTACTTAATTAATAAGGGTATTATAGCGTACTGGCCGGTGGGGCATAAGCGATCCGGTCGTGATCGCCGAGAACTTTTCCGCCGTTTCGCAAAAGTTTCATATCGTTTAGCTCTGCAATAATTTCGGTTGAAAATAGAGTTTTTAGATGCATAGCACAGACGGTAAAATCTTTGCGGGAACACTTGAGAAGTTCATCGGATAAGAGTGCAGGTGTCAAATGTTTGCTGTCGTATGCCAGTTGTTTGAAACGTGACGGAAATGAAACTTCCGTTACCAAAGTGTGAATATTAGGATTAGCGTCGAGGAGTTCCCATACCCGATCACAGATATAGGTATCTGCGGTAAATAGGATGGCATTTGCATTTTTTTCAATCTTATAGCCGCAACTTCCGTCTGTATGGTTAGTTTTGAAAGGGGTAAGAATGACGTCATCTACAGGATAAGCAATCTCGGGTTGGAGCTCTATTAGTTCGATTGTTTTTTCCGTATGCCCGATTAGGGTAATCTCTTCGAAATTCGGCCATACGCGATGATTGAAAATGAATTGGCGCAGGTCGTCCAGGGTCGCTTTGAGCCCATAGACTTTCAGGGAGACGTTTTTCTGGGTAACGAAAAGATCGGCGAGAAAAGGGATATCGATAATATGGTCAAGATGCGAGTGGGTCAAAAAAATATGTTCGATAGTAAAGACGTTGTCTCCAAATGTATTGATAAGGTTGCCCGCATCAATGACGCAGTGGTCGCTTACCTGAAGGCAGGTGGTCCCCTGCGTCGGAGTCCGTGTACCGCTCGTTCCCAAAAAGTCGATGTAATCAGCCATATCCGTCGTCTACCAATCTTTGTGTTTCCCTATTATAATCTATTTTGTGTATTTTATGCACAGAAGCCGTTCGCATTTTTACTGGAAAGTGTGTTATCCTTACTCCATATTTACAGATGCGCAAAGGAATCCAATGTCGCTCAAAGTAGTCCTCTCCCATAAAACTCATTATTCTTTTGACAAACCTATCAACTTATCTCCGCATGTTATCCGTCTACGCCCGGCGCCGCACAGTCGTACTCCGATTGAAGCGTATTCGCTTAATATCAAACCGCAGGACCACTTTATCAACTGGCAGCAAGATCCGTTCGGAAATTATCTGGCACGGATCGTTTTTCCGGAAAAGACTACGGAGTTGGAGATTGATGTTGAAGTATTGGCGGAGCTTGTCAGCATCAATCCGTTTGACTTTTTCGTCGAAGAATACGCAACCAACTTTCCGTTTAAATACAAAAAAGAGTTGAAAAAAGAGCTTTCTCCGTACTTGGAGATTACGGAAGAGGGGAAAAAGCTTAAAAAATTTCTCAAAACACTGGATTTGACACCGCGTAATATCAATGATTTTCTCGTTGAACTCAATATGGCGATCCACAAATATCTGAATTACACAATCCGGATGGAACCGGGAGTCCAGACCTGCGAAGTGACGTTGGGCAAAAAACTGGGGTCGTGCCGGGATTTCGCATGGTTGTTTGTTCAGGTTTTACGTCATCTCGGTCTCGCGGCACGGTTTGTGTCGGGATATTTGGTGCAACTTTCGGCCGATGTCGCATCTCTGGATGGACCGAGCGGTCCGGCGGAAGATTTTACCGATTTGCATGCCTGGACGGAAGTGTATATCCCGGGTGCGGGGTGGATAGGACTGGATGCGACGAGCGGATTGTTCGCGGCAGAGGGGCATATTCCTCTGGCGTGTACTCCAAATCCTGAAAGCGCAGCACCGGTAGAAGGGTTTATGGACAAATGCGAAGTCGAATTTACCTATTCGAATACCGTCACGCGGGTATTTGAATCGCCTCGTGTGACGAAGCCGTACCGGATAGAGCAGTGGGAAGCGATTGATGCGTTGGGGCATCAGGTCGATAAGGAACTGTTTGAAAACGATGTCCGTCTCACGATGGGAGGAGAACCGACATTTGTTTCTATCGATGACATGGAATCGCCCGAATGGAATACGGAGGCCGACGGTCCGCATAAACGGGAACTGGCTAATGTCCTCTCCCGACGATTGCTCGCGACGTTCGGCAAAGGGGGCTTGCTCCATCATGCGCAGGGCAAATGGTATCCGGGAGAGCCGTTGCCTCGCTGGATGTCGACGATTATTTGGCGAAAAGACGGCCAACCGATCTGGAAAAATCCCGATTTGCTTGCGAGCTTGGATCAAAGCTTTGAGTATACCTCTGAAGATGCCCGTGCATTTTTAGCTCGACTATGCTTGAATCTAGGAATCAGTGACCAAAATATTCATGATGCCTATAATGATCCGCTGGTTGCATTGCTGCAAGAGTCGCTGCTTCCCGTCGATGTCGATCCGCTGAAAGCGGATTTAAAAGATTCGTTGGAACGCCGTGCTTTGGCCGATAGCCTCTCCAGCGGTATCGATAAACCGGCAGGATACGTATTGCCGTTGAACTGGGGATTGACTCGATGGATAACCTGCCGTTGGCAATTTCGCCGTGCCCAGCTGTTTCTCGCACCCGGAACCTCTCCGGTAGGGTTGCGGCTGCCGCTGGATTCGTTGACCCATAAACCGCATGTGGAACTCGAACAAAGTTTCGAGCCCGATCTCTTCGGGGCTTTTCCTTCGTTGGGAGAATACCATAATGCGGTCAAAGCGCGCGCGTCAAAGGTACAAAAAAAGACGAAACATACAGCGGATTACGAGGTTTTTGTCCGGACAGCACTGAGTATCGAGATTCGCGAAAATAAACTGTTCATCTTTCTGCCGCCGATTACTAACACCGAAGCGTTTTTGGATCTGATCGCTTCAATCGAAGAGACGGCGGAAGCGCTGAACATGGCGGTCATGATCGAGGGGTATGAACCACCGCACGACTTGCGTATCGAAAAAATGCGGGTTACTCCGGATCCGGGGGTCATTGAGGTCAATATTCATCCGACTTCAAGCTGGAAAGAACTCACAAATGTGATCAATACTCTGTATGAGGAAGCGCATCAGTCTCGTCTGGGGACGCTCAAATTCATGCAAGACGGTAAGCAAAGCGGAACGGGAGGCGGAAATCATGTCACCATCGGGGGAATTACTCCGGGTGACAGCCCGTTGTTACGCAATCCCGAATTATTGCGTTCATTGATTACCTTCTGGCAGCATCATCCGAGTCTGTCGTATCTTTTTTCGGGGCAGTTTATCGGTCCGACCTCTCAGGCACCGCGTGTGGACGAGGGACGTTTGGAAAATCTGTATGAGCTTGAAATCGCATTTAACCAAATTCCCGAGGGGGGGCATATCCCGTTTTGGCTTACCGATCGGCTGTTTCGGCATATGCTGACCGATTTGACCGGAAATACCCATCGCAGCGAATTTTGTATTGATAAACTCTATTCTCCCGATTCATCGACGGGAAGACTTGGAATTTTGGAACTTCGGGGATTTGAGATGCCGCCGCATGCCCAGATGTCGTTAATGCAGATGCTTCTGATCCGCACATTGGTATCGCTCTTTTGGAAAAAACCGTATAAGCACAAATTGGTACGGTGGGGGACACAGCTGCACGACAAGTTTTTGATCGAGCATTATGTTCGCGAAGATATTCGCGATATCGTCGAATTTTTGCGTTCTGAAGGGTATGCGTTTGAAAACGACTGGTTTGATCCGTTTTTTGAATTTCGTTTCCCATTGTACGGCATGAGTACGATCGAGGGGATTCATTGCGAATTGCGCGGAGGTATCGAACCGTGGAACGTATTGGGTGAGGAATCAAGTTCGCAAGGTACGGCCCGCTACGTAGATTCTTCAGTCGAGAGAGTGCAAGTAAAGGTACGTGATTTTGTCAGTGAACGGTATGTATTGACATGCAACGGCGTACGTGTACCTCTCGTCTCTACGGGTGTAGAAGGTGAATTTGTCGCCGGGGTTCGTTATCGTGCATGGCAGCCGTGGTCGGCTCTGCATCCGACGATCGGAGTGGATACGCCGCTGGTATTCGACGTAGTTGATACTTGGAACCGGCGTTCGATGGGAGGCTTTACCTACTTTATCGCTCATCCGGGCGGTCGTGCTTACGATACCTTCCCGGTCAATACGCTCGAAGCGCAGTCCCGCCGAATCAGCCGTTATTGGGGATTCGGACATACGCAGGGGGATATGAAAGAGCTGCATGAACCTATGCTCCTTGAACAGGAAGCCGCAGGTGAAGAGGCGACGTCACGCAAAGTCCTGACCCATCCGAAACAAAAAACATTTATATACCAAGAACTGCCGGGGTCATTGGAGTACCCGCATACTCTTGATTTACGCCGTAAATGGAGCCCAAACGAGATGAAAGGGTGAATGATTGAATCCAATGTTTGAACACTACCGTCTCAGTGCATCGTATGATGAGATGTTTGACGATAATAAAAATATTCGCCCTCATTGGGAGCAGTTGCAAAAAAATCTTGAACACCTAGGCCTCGATCAACTACGTTCCAAGCAAAAAGAGGTGGATTGGCGGCTGGAAGATAACGGCGTTACCTATAACGTCTACAATGATCCGGGCGGGTTGAACCGTCCATGGACATTGGATCCTATCCCTCTGATAATCGAAGAAGAGCAGTGGAAAGTCGTCGAAGAAGGACTGAAGCAACGCTGTAAACTGTTGAACCTGTTGCTACAAGACATTTATGGGGCACAAGAGACGATTCAAAAAGGGATTATCCCGATGGAAGTGATCTATGCGCATGGCGGCTTCATGCGTGAAATGCACGGTCTGAAAACGCCATTGGTGATTTATGCCGCCGACATGGCACGGGGACCGGATGGAAAAATCTGGGTTGTGAACGACCGTACTCAAGCCCCTTCCGGTCTGGGATATGCGATTGAAAACCGACTTACGATGAACGGTGCGATGCCGGATCTTTTTGATGGAATTTCGGTCAGACGACTCTATGATTTTTTCGAGACTTTTAAAATGATTTTTCAGGAGGGAGAACGCAACAGAGAACCGCTAAACGTTCTTCTCTCCCCCGGACCGCACAACGAAACCTATTTTGAGCATGCCTATCTAAGCTCATTTCTAGGGCTTACATTGGTTCAAGGGCAGGATCTGTTGGCTAAAAACGGGGCCCTTTGGCTTAAAAGTCTCAAAGGTCTGCGTCGTGTCGACACGGTATTGCGTCGTGTGGACGAGAGCTATTGCGATCCGCTTGAATTGCGTCAGGATTCACAGCTAGGAGTGGCGGGACTGGTTCAGGCTATCCGATCGGGCGGAGTTCAAATGGTGAATCCTCTGGGAAGCGGTGTATTGGAAAATCTGGGGCTTAACCCTTTTATGCCTCATTTGGCACGCTATTTCTTGGATGAAGATCTGATCTTGCCGCAGATTGCGACGTGGTGGTGCGGTCAGGCGAAAGAGAAAGAGTATGTTTTAGATAATCTTGATCGATTGATTATCAAAACGATTGACCGTATCGGTGAGAAACATACTTATATCGGTAAAAAATTGAGCAAAAAAGAGCTAAAATCGCTTCAGCAGGAGATACGGGAACAACCCCACCGTTATGTCGGACAAGAAGAGGTTGAATTCGCTACCTGTCCGACATTAATCCAAGATACGATCGAACCGCGCCGTGCCGTCATCCGTGCCTATACCATTGCAGACGACGAAACATACACGGTGATGCCCGGAGCACTGGTGCGCGTCGGTATGAGCAACGACTCTTTGATCGTATCCAACCAATTCGGGGGAAGCAGTAAAGACCTCTGGGTGTTGGGCGAATCGAAAAATGTTCCGTTGAATCCGCTTTTTAAAGCAAAAACCGGTGTCGAGAACTCTTTTGAGAATATTCCGAGTTTGCGTGCCGAGAACCTTTTTTGGCTGGGACGGTATCTGATGCGTTCGGTTATCACGGCACGTATGATTCGAACAACCCTGAAATATATGACGAATGCATCGCGTTACGATCAGGAATCCAACCGCCAAACGCAGGAGATGTTGACTAAAGCGTTGACCCATGTCACGATGACCTATCCGGGATTTTTAGAAGATAAAGCGTCTGTCTCCCCTTTCGAAGAGATCAGCTCGGTGAGCTTTAACGTCGTACGCGTGGGGAGCCTCGCGCAGATTATTATGATGCTTTCCAATACGAATGCCTATGCAAAAAGCCTTCTTCCTCTGGAAGCATCGCGTATATTCGAACGGATGAGCCGCGAGTGGAACCAGTTTTGTTCGGAGGAGAAACCTTCACCGCGATTGATGATTTATAATCTCGATAAAGTGTTAATGCAGTTGATGGCCTATAAAGAGTTAATTCAGGAGAGTTTGTTTGCGGACCAGGGATCGGTATTGTATGAAATCGGTGCGCATATTGAGCGTTCACAGCTCTTGATCTCAAAAGCACGTGCTCTTTTGATTCCTGTCCATGATTTGATCAGTGAATACGAGGTTTTGGAAACGTTATTAACGACGTGTGAAAGTCTGAACGCTTACCGTGCCCGATATCATGCGTCATTTGAAATGGGGAATGTCATTGAGTTTTTATTGTTGGATATCAATTTTCCAAAATCGCTTATCAGTGAGATCAACAGTTTGATGCATCTTCTGCCGCAGTTGCCGAAGTTTAAAAATGCTACCTATTTGAGCCGCTATGAAGAACCTGTATTCGAAGCTTTCTCGATGTTGCGTTTAAGTAAACTCGAGACGCTTTGTACCCTTCCGGGGGACGAGTACGTTCGAAGTGAACTTGATACGCTTTTATCGGAAATATCGAAACGGTTGCTTTTGGCTTCCGGCGAACTTTCGAAAACTTATTTTGCCCATTACGACGAGTAACCATGACATACACTATCTACCATAGCACCCGCTTCGTTTATCAGCAAGAGGTCGGACTCAGTCATAATCTTATGCGTCTTCAGCCGCGCAACGCTGTGATTCAGGAAGTGCAGAGC
>NZ_CALDDG010000129.1 GCF_937936435.1 uncultured Sulfuricurvum sp.
CTTAAAATCGCTGCTTCTGAGCTTCGTACTCTGAAAAAAGATTCGTAAACGTCCCTTGAAGGGTTCACGTTGAATCTTATCCAAAAGATACGAAAAGTCTTAAAATGGGAGTCTTCTCCCAAGCCTGATATCACTTTGAATGCTGAGCTATACGCTCAGCTTCTCCCCTTTAGAACTCCCCTTATTTTAATTCAGCTATGTATGGTATTCGGTACCATCGGTTATATGCAAATTGAAGGTCATTCGCTGATCAATGCGATTTTTCAGACCGGATATACGATTACGACCGTCGGATTCGGTTCGTTGGGTGAAGGGGAATTTTCACCGTTAGGGAAACTTTTTACCGTTACTCTGATTATTTTCGGATATACGGTATTTATCTTTGCGATGGGGGTCATTATTGATGTTATCAATAAAGGTGAGCTCAAACGCATTTTAAAGGAACGAAAGATGTTGTATCGGATCGCCCGCCTCAAAAAACATTTTGTCATTTGTTACCATAACGAGTATGCGATTGAAGTGACGAAGCAGCTGCGCCAGAATCATATCCCCTTTATCGTTATTGATCCGCGGGAGGATATCGAAGCGATTGCGGTCGAACATAAATATCCGTATTACATCAAAGCAAAGCCCCATACCGAAGAGGCGATGCTCAAAGCACATTTGAGTTCGGCTAAGGGGCTCATTACTTTATCGGATTCGATTGCCGATAATATCGCTTTGATCGCGTCTGTCCGCCTTTTTGAGAAAGAGCACCACATCCCTTCGGCCTATTACATCATCAGTGCATCGGAAAGTGTCGAAGATATCAGTAAACTCAAAAAACTGGGAGCCGACACGGTCGTATCTCCGAGCAAACTCACCGCACAGCGAATTACGGCAATGGCGGCACGTCCGGATATGGAGAATCTGCTTGAGCAGTTTCTCTATAAAAGCGATACGCCGCTCGATATGGAAGAGGTATACGTCCCGAAAACAAGCTGGATGGTACTGAAAAAACTCAAAGAGACCCATTTGCGCGATATTGCCAACGTATCCATAATCGGAATTACCAAAAAAGACGGTAAGTTCATGCCGATGCCGAAAGGGGACGTATTGATTATGAGCGAATCGAAATTATTGGTTATTGGAACCCAAAAAGGGATATTATATACCAAAGGGTTGGTCAAAAAACAGGAAAAACCGGAGGAACTAAAATATGTATAAGATTGTCCCCGTCGAGGGCGGAGTATGTGCGGCAGAAGGTTTTTTTGCCGACGGAATCCATATCGGTCTGAAAAAAGAGGGTGCCAAAGATTTGGCGTTTGTCTATTCGAATACGCTGTGTACGATCGCGTCGGTATTTACCACCAATAAAATGACGGCGGCACCGATTCGCCATTTTCGTGCAAAAGGGGAGTTTAAAGGCAATTTTGTCCTTATCAATTCTAAAAATGCCAATGCGATGACGGGGCAGGCCGGAATCGACGATATCGACGAAGTATTGCAAAGTGTATGCTCTATGTTCCCCTCTATTGTTCATCCGGTAATGAGTTCGACGGGGGTGATCGGGGTACGGCTTCCTAAAGCGAAAATTATCGAAGGAGCCAAGCAAATCGATTTGGGAAAACGTGACGGTGTTGCCGCTTCCGAAGCGATTATGACGACCGATACGTTTGCCAAACGGATCGCTTTTGAGGTTCAGCTGGACGACGGGAAATCGTTTCGGATCGGTGCAATGGCAAAAGGTGCGGGGATGATCAATCCTGCCATGGCGACGATGTTGTGTTTTATCACGACCGATGCGGCTGTCGGAAAAGCGGCAATACAGGATATTTTAGACGAGTGTGTTCATACTACGTTTAACGCCGCCAGCGTCGACGGCGATACATCGACCAACGATACCGTTTTAGTCATGGCAAACGGTAAGAGCGGAGCATTCCATCCGAAAGCCTTTAAAGAGGTATTAGAGAACATTATGCTCTTTTTGGCCAAAGAGATGGTGCGCGACGGAGAAGGGGCGACAAAGCTGGTCACCTACAAAGTGACGGGAGCCGTTAATGCGAAAGAAGCGGAGATCGCCGCAAAAGCGCTCAGTAACTCCCTTTTGGTCAAAACGGCTTTGTTCGGGCAAGACCCTAACTGGGGACGGATCGCTTCGACGGTCGGAGCCAGCGGTATCATGTGCGACGAAGCATTTTTGAGCATTTGGTTTGACGATGTATGCGTTTATAAAAAAGGGACTTTGCTGTTTGATGAAAAACTCGAACCGCTTGCCGCGGCAGTAATGCAAAAATCGGCCTTTACGATCCATTGCGATATCGGTCTTCAAGACGGTGAGTTTACCGCATACGGATGCGATCTTGGGCACGAATATGTCAAAATTAATGCGGATTATCGCACGTAGTATTAGCATCTACTAAGTGAGCGGTTGCTATAATCGCGATAATTTATGCTCAACAGGAAGACCCATGCGCGGATATAAAATTTTCAGCGGTTCAGCATGTACCGACTTTGCGGCGGAAGTGTGCAAAACGCTCGATGTCCCCCTCTCTAAAGCGTCAGTCAAACGTTTCAGTGACGGAGAAATCAATGTTCAGATTTCAGAAAGCGTTCGCGGTCGCGATGTCTTTATCATTCAGTCTACGGGGGCGCCGTCAAATGACAATTTGATGGAATTACTGATTATGACCGATGCGCTCCGCCGCTCATCCGCCAGTTCGATTACGGCGGTAGTTCCGTATTTCGGGTATGCGCGACAAGACCGAAAAGCGGCTCCACGCGTACCGATCACTGCAAAATTGGTAGCAGATATGTTTGAAACGGCGGGGATCGCCCGCGTTGTGACGATCGATCTACATGCCGGACAGATTCAAGGGTTTTTCAATATCCCCGTCGATAACCTCTACGGTGCAATCATTTTCCAAGAGTATATCACGTCGAAAAAGCTTCCAAATCCGATTATCGCATCCCCGGATATCGGAGGGGTTGCACGGGCTCGTTATTTCGCCGAAAAACTGGGATTGGAGATGGTAATCGTCGATAAACGGCGTGAAAAAGCCAATGAGAGCGAAGTGATGAACATCATCGGAGACGTGACGGGTAAAGACGTCATTATGATCGACGATATGGTCGATACGGCCGGAACGATGGTGAAAGCCGCCGCCGCACTGAAAAAACGGGGTGCAACGTCGGTGATGGCGTGTGCGACTCACGGTGTTCTAAGCGGTAAAGCTTACGACAATATCAACAGCGGCGAGTTGGACGAATTGGTGATTTCCAATACTCTCGTCCTTGGCGGACAAAGCGATAAGATAAAAGTATTGAGCGTTGCTCCGCTGTTTGCCGAAGTTATCCGCCGTGTTTATCACAATGAGAGCGTTAATTCACTGTTTAGCTAATTCTTCTTGGGACGTTGCGTCCCAACCCTCCTAAGCAGTGTTCTGCTATAATTCCGTCAATTAAAATATAATGAGCAATAGAACCTAATGGATAATATTCGTAATTTTTCAATCATAGCCCATATCGACCACGGCAAGAGTACCTTAGCCGATCGTATCATCCAAGAGTGCGGTGCGGTAAGCGATCGTGAACTCACGAAACAGATGATGGATACGATGGATATCGAACAAGAGCGCGGGATTACGATTAAAGCGCAGAGTGTACGGCTCGATTACGTCAAAGACGGCAAACACTATATTCTTAACCTGATTGACACTCCGGGCCACGTCGATTTCAGCTACGAAGTCTCTAAGTCCCTTGCGTCCAGTGACGGGGCATTATTGATCGTTGATGCGGCGCAAGGGGTCGAAGCGCAAACGATCGCCAATGTCTATATGGCGATGGAAAACGATCTGACCCTTATCCCCGTCATCAACAAAATCGATCTTCCTGCCGCAGAACCTGAGCGGGTCGCCGAAGAGATCGAAACGACGATCGGGATCGATGCCACTGATGCAGTAATGATCTCGGCAAAAACCGGAGTAGGGATTCGTGAACTGATCGATGCAATCGTCGATCGTATCCCTGCACCTGTAGGTGATCCTGAAGCGACGACCAAAGCGATTATCTACGATTCGTGGTTTGATTCTTATCAAGGGGCAATGGCACTCGTACGTGTGTTCGACGGCGAAATCAAGACAGGGCAGATGGTCAAATTGATGCACAACAATGAAAACCATCAGGTTCTTGAGCTGCTGTATCCTCATCCGCTTCGCCGTCAGAAAACGCAAACGATTAAAGCCGGAGAGATCGGAATCGTGATCTTGGGTGTCAAAGAGGTGGGATCTATCCGTGTCGGCGATACGATCACCGATGCGCGTAATCCGGCCAAAGAACCGGTAGGTGAATACGCTCCGGCAAAACCGTTCGTATTCGCGGGGATTTATCCGATCGATACCGACGAGTTCGAATCGGTGCGCGATGCGCTCGATAAGCTCAAACTCAACGACAGCAGTCTGAGCTATGAGCCGGAAACCTCTATCGCTTTGGGGTTCGGTTTCCGTGTCGGATTTTTGGGGATGCTCCATATGGAGGTTGTCAAAGAGCGGTTAGAGCGTGAATTTAATCTCGATCTGATTGCGACCGCTCCGTCGGTTGTCTATAAAGTCTATAAGACCGACGGGTCGATGGTGGAAGTCCAAAATCCGAGCGAACTCCCTGAGCCGCAGAATATCGAACGGATCGAAGAACCGTACGTTCGTGCAACGGTTATCGTCCCGACCGACTATTTGGGGAATATCATCACGCTATTGACCGCGAAGCGCGGGATGCAGGAGAAGATGGAATATCTCAACGAGACGCGGGTCATGCTCATCTATGTGATGCCGATGAACGAGATCGTCGTCGATTTCTATGATAAACTCAAATCAACGTCCAAAGGGTATGCGAGTTTCGATTACGATCCGATCGAATTCCGTCAGGGCGATCTCGTTAAACTCGATGTCCGTGTGGCGGGAGATGTCGTCGATGCTCTGAGCGTCATCGTCCCTCGCAGCAGTGCAGAATCCCGCGGAAGGGCTCTTGTTACCAATATGAAAGAGATCGTTCCTCGCCAACTGTTCGAAGTGGCGATTCAAGCCTCTATCGGAAACCGTGTTATCGCCCGCGAAACGGTCAAATCGATGGGTAAAAACGTTACCGCAAAATGTTACGGCGGGGATATATCCCGTAAACGCAAACTCCTCGACAAACAAAAAGAGGGGAAAAAACGGATGAAAGCGATCGGAAAGGTTCAGCTCCCCCAAGAGGCGTTCATGTCCGTTCTAAAAATGGATTAACATGCGCTGCATGATGTGTGAGCGCTTCAGCCTCTCGCATATCTGCTCCCATTGTCAAGAATCTCTCCTCACTCCGACCCTCCATAAACGAAAAATCCTGGGTTCGATTCCCGTCTATTCTTTTTATCCCTATAATGAAATCGAACCTCTGCTGCTTACCAAACATACCGATTTGGGATACTACATCTACACGATATTGGCAAAGCGTTCGCTCGGTGCCTTTGCCCGTGAATGGCAGTATGAAAACACCGTCGCCTCCGTCGGGATAGATGATCGTTCAGAGAGCGGCTACTCGCATACAGCGGTTTTGAACCGTGCATTGAAATCGGATACTATTATCCCGCAGTACGGTAAACTTCGCGCATCGCAGCACTATAAATATGCGGGGAAAAGTGTCGAAGAGAGGCTGATGAATCCCCGTCAATTTATGTATATCCCCTTTTCGGAAAAAGAGGTGATTTTAGTGGACGATATCGTCACGACGGGAACAACGCTCTCTGAAGCGGCCGAAGTTCTCCATACGCAGGGAAAAAAAGTGATCCTCTGTCTTACTCTGAGCGATGCGGAGAATCGATAATGTTCGGAAGGGTGACGTAAAAACAGCTCCCTTTTCCTATTTCGCTCTCAACCCAAATCGTTCCTCCGTGGGCATGAACCATCTCTTTGACGATAGCCAGCCCTAGTCCCGTCCCCTTGATCGCTTCAGGCGAAGGTTCACCCTGAGTAAAAGGATCGAAAATAGCGTCAAGATTTTCCGGTGCAATACCGTATCCGTGATCGCAAACTGAAAATTGGTGATGACCGTCGTTCGTATAGGTGATCGTAACGGATTCACCTTCAGGAGAGAATTTAACCGCATTGCTTAGAAGATTGATGAAAACCTGTTGGATCATCTTCCGATCGGCAGTGAGTATTTCGTCCTTTACCGAAGGATATACGATCCGTAATGAGCGTTTATGCCCTAAAGGCTCAATGATAGCGGAGACCTCTTTGAACAGTTCAAAGAGTGTAAACTGACTTACCGAGAGTTCCATTTTTCCCGCTTTCATTTTTGAAAAATCTAGAATAGTATTAACAAGATCCAGCAGATGGCGTCCGGCAAAAAGAATTTTTTCGGTGTAGGACGATACTTCTTTAGAGATATCGGGACGGCGAATAAGTAATTGAGAAAATCCGATGATCGCATTCAGCGGAGTGCGAAGTTCATGGCTCATCGTTGCGAAAAAAGCATCTTTTGCGACGGCGGCTTGGCGCGCTTCATCTAGGGCATTAAGTAAATCGTCTTGATATTGCTCTTTTTGAATGATCTCTTGCAGTAGATTGTCGTTGAGATGATCTGCGTAGAGTTTTTCTTCTTCCAGGTGTTTGAGCAGTTCTTGCTGTTGCAGCTGTAAGAGGACGACTTCGGAAAAGTTGGCATGGAACCTTTTGCTGGAGATAATCATCATAACCGAAAATAAGAGCAAAGTTATCCCGATCATCCAGGAGGTATCGGTTCGCTGGAGGATGAAATGAAGTGCATAGGGGGAAGTGACCAGCAAATTATAAAACAGATAGCTTTCGGGTCGGTATGAATTCGATCCTACGGCGCCGGCGACCATCCCCCCGATAATTATGATCAGCATCATAGTATGATCCGAAGAATCGGGGAGGAGAAAATAGGCACTTGAACCCCACAGTAACCCGGAAGCAATGACTCCTGCCATATAGGCAACGTAAGGATGATAGGTGGAATCGGGAGTGATGGATGAGCGAAAATAAAAATAGGCGGCGAGACGTGCGAAGATCAACACCATATTAGCGGCGATCCAGAAAGTCAGTGAACCATACGATACATGATCTGCCAAGATATAGGCGATGATAAGGGTATTGAAAAAAATAGCGATCAACGGTACTGGAAGAGCACGGTAAAGGGCGTCTACCTCTTTCGAAAAGATTTCATTGTCCACGTCATTATCCGTTCTGTTTGGGGTGGAATCAATTATAAGCGCCTTCTCCTTTAATGCGTATAAGGCTGATACGTCGCTATCCGCATATCGATAACGGCTCTGCCGATCGTAAAATGGTAGAGAGATTGATAGCGCTGGTCCTGAAGCCCCAGTAGAGCATGAAATTCATCGTCTAGAAAACATCCGATCCCGGTTGCCGATAATCCCAACGAGGTCGCTTCGAGGTAGAGGATTTGTCCGATCATGCCGCATTGGTGATAAAGATTTTTATACCCGATAGCACCGTCGCGTTCGAGCGATTCGAAAAAGCGGCAAAGCATACCGAAACTGAAGGCACCGTCTTTGGCTATCTCCTGATTACAGGAGATCATTTGGGCGGCACCTCGATAATCCCCTTTTTGCAACCGATAAAGCCCCTCGGTACAGTCAAACCATTCGAAGGCAGGATCCATCGCATTTTGGAGAGATTGGAGTTCATCGGGATCGCGGATATAGATATACAGACCTTTTTCCAACCCCTCGATGCGATGAACGAAGAGGACAAAATGGACGTCCGCCGTATCTTGGCAATACAAAGAGGCATCGAGCATCTGCCGAAACTGCTCCATAGTGATGCTTGAACCGTCCATCATTTGCGCACTGCGGCGTTTTAAGACGATTTCGCCGGAACTTTTGGAAGGTGGCGGAGTGCGCCGCTTCTGTTTCAAACGGATCGGTGAGGGATAACTTCCCTGTGTCGCCGCATCGATCGTCTCCAGAATCGGCCAGTGGTGGTGGGAATGGCTGAGTCTGTTTGCCGGAGATTCGATTAAGAAAGGAAGAGACGGTTTATTAAGGGTTCCGCGACGAATTTGAAAGAGCAAATCGGGGCTCTCACGCTCGTGAACATCATAACGTGCACATTGATCCAGACCGCATAGAGCGGAGATTTCGGAGCTATCCGCCGCAATAAGGGTGCATTCCCATCCCAGCATAGCAGCCGAAATCCGTATCGATGCGGCAGCATGTCCCGCATCGAGCTGACAATAGCGCCAACACCGTTCTCCGTACTTCCATGCTTCCCGCCAGATGATTGAACTCAGGGCAATGAGAAAGGTATCTTCCCCGATGGATTCGTGATAACGGTAAAGGAGTTCGAGAGCATGTTCTTTCGGGGCATAATGGGTAAGCGAGGTGCTTTCGTTGAGTCCTGCGATAGGGGGAAGAATGAGATAGCACTCGGTCGGATGGAGATTTCCGCTGCTGGCATTGCATCGAAGTACCCATTCCGATCCGCCGTGGCTTTTGATCGCGGCAAGCCCGAGCGAATAGCGCAGCAGTTGAGAGAGCGATTCGATGCACAAAGGAGCTTCAGGGAGGAGATTTGGTTCAAATAGCAGATGATAGGGCGGTGTGTTATCGTTAAATTTCAGCGCTATTAGCGGCGCATTCTCATAACGACGGAAGGGATCGGGCTGCGTTGCCCAATCCATATATCCCAGACTGGCGGCATAGCGGGAGGGACGATGTTTGGTTCGATCGTGATATTCGAGGACGGCAGGTATATTTTTCATGGAGAGATTGTCGGCTAAAACCGTTAAATCTCCCCTTTGTTTTCAGATCAGTGCAGGCTCTTTAATAGATCTCGAAGCATTTGATCGTGTGTTGTCGTGGAATCGATTTTCAGTCGCTGCAGATCAGAGGTGAGAGATCCTTTGTAATGAACCCCCTCCGGCGTCAAGACTGCGCTGATATCTGCGCTGAAACGGATCGGAGGCTGGGTAATCTGATACTCTTTTTTGAGAACGTCAGGGAGTGTAGAGCCTTTTTGTATGGCTAGAAAAATGTCCCCTTTGCTAGCATTGAAATCTCCTGAAACATCCGCGATGCCTTTGAGCGGCGCGGGGAGGGCGAAGAGCGAAAAGAGCTCGGAAACATCGGCGTGGCGGACATCTAACGAGAGATGATCGGGTTCCAGATCCGATAACGTGAGTTTGAATACCGTATCGCTTTTTGCCGCAGAAGAGTGCAGATGCAGATGCAGTCGAGTTTCATCGCCTTCCAAAGTACCGTTGATATCGGCTGAATTTCCCAGATGGATACCGACAAATTGTTCCAAAATCCCTATATTATCCATGGATGCTTCGAGTGACATACGGATAGTAAAGGGGCGGATTTTTCCGTTTTCATCGGCGAGAAGATCTTTTAGATCAAATGAGCTATTGTCGTCTTCGGCTATCGGAGTCGATACGAATTTGCGGGTTGTGGTATTGAGCCGCAGAGACCCCCGTACATCCCTGATGTCCAATCCTCGCAGATCGATTTCTCCAAAAAGACGGGTATCGGTGTTTGAAGGGTAGTCGAGCATTTGAAGCATCGACCGGTAGCGGATGTTATTGAGTTTTACATAGATGTTACCGGGTTTAAACCGGTGCAGCTGTGTTTGATAGAGGAGATTGCCGTCGAATATATCGGCATTTCCGTGGATATCGAATGCGCTGATTCCTCCGCTCATCGCTCCGTCGGTTTTGAATGGGGCCGAGAGAGGATTGATCCCCCCCTCATGAAAACACTCGAACCGATAGTGTGCGTAAAGCCGCAGTGTTAAGAGAGAAAATCCCCCTTGCATGCTCAGCGTATTGGCTTTGTCGTCTTGGAGAATGAAATGAAAACGATTATGTGTGAGGACAAATTCGTGTAGAGAAATCGGTGTTGACATCACCGATGAGAGTACTTTTTCGCTTAAAGGGGCTATAAAACGGTTTCCAAGAGGAGTAAAGAGGAGGATATAAAGTGTGATGAGAAAAGCAAGCGGAATCAGCAGAATTTTTCCCAGAAGTGTTCGGTGAAGTGATCCCAGACGTTTCATCATCGGCTTACCGCCAATATCCACGGTGTGCCGATCATCAGATAAACGATTAGATTCATAAATGTAACAGCCCCTCCATAGAGATAGATATCACGCGCGTTAATATATCCCGAACTCAGATAGATAGCATTGCACGATGACCCCTGGGGGGTAACGGTCGCATTGAAATTCGTAGCGAACAGGAGCATCATCGCCATAAGTACTCCCGGAACACCCGCACTGATCCCGACGGAGAGAAAAATGCCGTATAGCGCCAGTAAATGAGCGCTTTGGGAGACAAAAAGATAATGGATCAATACGTATACGATAATCAGCAAAATATAGACTCCGATCCACGAAAAGCCGTCCAGATAGAGGGTAAAATGTTTCGCAACCGCACTCATAAAGCCCTGTTCGGCCAATTGGGTGCTGAGGGCAAAAAGGATCGCGAACCAGATGAGAGTGCTGAGCGCTTCGCCCTGACTGCGGAAATCGTCGATCCCGAAAACACGCGTCGCCATCAATATTCCCAGTCCGCCGAAAGCGACGGCGGCTTTATCGATCGGAAAGATTCCCGATAAAGACCACAGTAGAAGCATTCCGAGAAAAACGCTCCCCGTAATCCATTCGTTTCGGCTGATCGGGCCCATAACAGACAACGCTTCGCGTGCCTTCTCGGGTGCTTCTGGCGTATCTTTAAGTTCGGGAGGATAAATACGGTATAAAAACCACGGGATTAGAAAAAAGGCTGCCAGTGTCGGTATTAGTGCATAAAGCAGCCATAATCCGAAAGTGATGTGAATCCCCATCTTCGATGCGATTTCTACTCCGACGGGGTTGACGGCCATGGCGGTGAGCCATAAGCTTGAAGAGACCGTTAAGCCCGCCATCGACGTCATCATCAAATAGCTTCCCGCCTTTTTATGGGTATTATCGCCGACTTTGGAGCCGCAATCATGCGCCAGTCCGTACACGATAGGATAGAGGACGCCGGAGCGGGCGGTATTGCTCGGAAATGCGGGGGCAATCAAAATATCGGTGGCAACGACGCTGTAGCCGAGTCCCAATGTCGAATGTCCGAAGCGGCGGATGATATGAAGCGAGAGCCGCTTTCCCAGTCCCGATTTATGGACGGCGTGAGAGACTAAAAATGCGGCAACGATCAGAAGGATAAAGCTTTCTGAAAATCCGGCATAGGCTTTTGCCGGTTCGATTACTCCGGATAAAACGCTGATAGCCAATGCGATGACGGAAGCGGCGATGATCGGTAAGAGATCAAAGAGTATCACTCCGATCGTCGTGATAAAAATGGTAAACAGATGCCACGTAGAAAGACTAATCTCTAACGGCGGAGGGAGAAACCATAAAACAAGAGCGAAGGTGATGAGCAGTGCTGATGAGATTATACGCTTACGATTCATAGACCCTCCCTCTATTTTCTTCTTATTATAGCATTTCATACCGGTTTTACATAGTTGATATATATAGACTAAACTATTTTAAGTAAAAATATTCATACACCTCTTGACAAGAGTTGACTCAATGCATTATAATAACACTGGATTTCAAAAAAGGAGTCGTATAATCTTATGTCAAATGAAGTAAACGAAGAAACAATCGGCGAAGAACAAGTTGCCTCGCAAGAGAGCGAAACGATTGTCGATGAAAGTATGAATGAATTAGAAATTATACAGGCTGAATTAGCCTCTTTCAAAGACAAATACGCTAGAGTACATGCTGATTTCGATAATATTAAAAAACGTCTTGAGCGTGAGAAATACCAAGCGCTCGAATACGCGAACGAAAAATTCGCCAAAGACCTGATCCCTGTCGTCGATTCGCTTGGAATGGCGATCAATGCGGCAGAGATCGAAGCGGAACCGGCGGTGCTTCTGGAAAAACTCAAAGAGGGCGTTGAACTTACGATGAAACAGCTTCTCGGTGTGCTTGAAAAGCATGGAGTAACTCCGGTAGATGAATCCGAGCCGTTCGATCCGAATATCCATAATGCGGTACAGCGTGTGGACAGCCCGGATCATGAGAGCGGTGCCATAGTGAACACCTTCCAAAAAGGGTATCGCTATAAAGAGCGCACTCTAAGAGATGCAATGGTGGTTATCGCCAATTAAAGTGCATTTGGGATTTTACCGCCGAGGTGGAATCCGGTGTTAACGTAGCTTTAGGGGCTTTGCTCCTAGAGCGTTTAAAAAAATAAAAATAAAGGAATTATTATGTCAAAAGTTATTGGTATCGACCTTGGAACAACAAACTCATGTGTGGCTGTCTATGAAGGCGGCGAAGCGAAAGTAATCCCGAACAAAGAGGGGAAAAATACTACTCCTTCGGTTGTGGCGTTTACGGATAAAGGTGAAATTCTTGTCGGTGATCCTGCAAAACGTCAGGCGATTACCAACCCGGATAAAACGATCTACTCGGTCAAACGTATCATGGGTCTCATGATGAACGAGGAAAAAGCAAAAGAAGCACACGATAAAGTTACCTACAAAATCGTGGATAAAAACGGTATGGCTGCGGTTGACGTAGCGGGTAAAGTGTACACGCCTCAGGAAATCTCAGCAAAAATCCTATCTAAATTGAAAGCGGATGCGGAGAGCTACCTCGGACAACCGGTAAGCGACGCGGTTATTACCGTTCCTGCGTATTTCAATGACGCTCAACGTAAAGCGACCAAAGAGGCGGGAACCATCGCCGGGTTGAACGTTCTTCGTATCATCAATGAGCCGACGGCGTCTGCTCTTGCTTACGGGTTGGATTCAAAAGGGGATGAAAAAGTTCTTGTTTACGATCTAGGGGGCGGAACGTTCGACGTTACGGTTCTTGAAATCTCTGAAGGTACTTTTGAGGTTCTTTCAACCGACGGGAATGCGTTCCTCGGTGGGGATGACTTCGATAACAAAATCGTTGATTTCCTCGCAAGCGAGTTCAAATCCGATCACGGTATCGATCTCAAAGCGGACAAAATGGCGCTTCAACGTCTCAAAGACGCGGCTGAAAATGCGAAAAAAGAGCTCTCTTCAGCCGAAGAAACAGAGATCAACCTTCCGTTTATTACCGCAGACGCGACAGGTCCTAAACACTTGGTCGTTAAATTGACCCGTGCAAAATTCGAAGGGATGATCGATACGCTTGTAAAAGAGACGATCAGCCACATTAAAACGGCGATGAAAGATGCGGGTCTTAGCAAAAACGAGATCAACGAAATCATCATGGTCGGGGGTTCGACACGTCTTCCGATCGCACAAAAAATGGTTTCGGATGAGTTCGGCGGAAAAACTCTTAACAAAGGGGTAAATCCGGATGAGGTCGTAGCAGCCGGTGCGGCGATCCAAGGTGGGGTTCTTCGCGGAGACGTTAAAGACGTTCTTCTTCTTGACGTTACGCCGTTGTCACTCGGGATCGAAACGCTCGGCGGCGTAGCGACAAAAATTATCGAAAAAGGGACTACAATCCCGGTTAAAAAATCGCAAGTGTTCTCAACTGCGGAAGATAACCAACCGGCGGTTAGCATCAGCGTCGTCCAAGGTGAGCGTGAGTTCGCCCGTGATAACAAATCGCTTGGTCTGTTCGAGCTTACAGGTATCCCTGCGGCACCGCGCGGCGTACCTCAAATCGAGGTAACCTTCGATATTGATGCGAACGGTATCCTAACTGTCAGCTCGACCGACAAAGGAACAGGTAAATCGCAATCGATCACGATCTCAGGAAGTTCAGGACTCTCTGAAGAAGAGATCAACAAAATGGTTCAAGATGCTGAGAACCATAAAGCCGAAGATGCAAAACGCAAAGAGATCGTAGATCTTCGCAACCAAGCGGACGCTCTTGCGAGTCAAACCGAAAAATCTCTCAAAGAGATGGAAGACAAAATCGACGCAAGCGAAAAAGCCTCTATCGAAGCGGCTCTTGAAGAGCTTAAAACGGTACTCAAAAACACCGATGCTTCTAAAGAAGAGATCGAAGCGGCTACCAAAAAATTGGCAGACGCGAGCCACAAAATGGCAGAGCAAATGTACAAACAAAACGAAGGCGGACAAGCCGCTTCAGGCAACGCGAAAAAAGATGACGACGTCATCGACGCTGAAATCGAATAAGCTCTTTTTCTTCTTTTCCCCCATTGTGGGGGAGTTATTCCACCATCTCTTCCGATTCACCCAACTGTAATACTCCCTGTTCGGCCAGTACTTGAACGGCATCGACGATTTTGCGTTGAGCCCCGTCGATATCTTTGACTTTGACCGCACCTAAAAACTGCATCTCTTCGATAAAAGCATCTTTGGCCCGTTGGGACATATTGGCGTAAAACTTTTCTTTCAGCTCTTCCGCAGCGCTTTTGAGTGCCAGCATAAGATCATTTTTATCGACCGATTTGAGAATCTCTCGGATAGCGTTGCCGTCTAAATCGACAATGTCTTCGAACGTGAACATCATCTCTTTAATCGAAACGGAGAGCTCTTGATCCAGCTGTTCGATTTGTGTGAGGGTGGTTTTCGCGGTTTTTGTTCCCAGACGATTGAAGATATCGGCCACCGCTCGCGGTCCTCCGACTTCGACTTTATAGCTCGCGAGATATTCGAGTTTGGATTCAAGCACGGCACTGACACGTTTGACGATTGCCGGAGAAATATCTCCGAGTTTTGCCATTCGGATCGCTATTTCGGCGCGTAATTCGTCCGGGAAAATATAAAGCGTCTCCGCCGCCGCTGAGGGTTCCATGTGCGCCAAAATCAGCGCGACGGTCTGAGGATGTTCGTTTATTATAAAATCGGCCAGCTGCTGGGGTTTGATTTTCGTGAGATAAGCGAAGTTTTGGCTGTTGTGGATCGATTTGGAGAGACGATCCATCACCTTTTTGGCTTCATCCGCTCCCAATGCTTTGTAGAGCAGTTCACGGGCGTATTCCATACCGCCGCTGTTGATATATTGGTTTGATTGGACAATGGTGTAAAACTCTTCCAAAATGGCTGCGGCGATATTTTTTTCGACCGAACGGCTGTTGGCGATGTATTTGGAAATCTGGGTAATGGATTCGATATTCATGCGAGAAAAAATGGCGGCAGTGGTATCTTCACCCAACTGCATGAGCAATATGGCGATTTTTTCCGTCATTCCCATTTCGTCAAAAACAGCCTGCTGTGTCGCATCTAGATTCATACGTTCTGCTCCGCTCGTATGAGTCATAAGGAGCAGACTCATTAGTACCGCAAGTATAGCAGAGAGATGGTTTGCCTTTAGCCTTATTACAAAACAAGATGACTATTTAATACGTGTAGGATTGCTGTTAGGGTATCTTCGATATAATTTTTGCAAAGCAAAGGATTTTATTATGGAACATTTTTTAGAAAAAGCCAAATCCGCAAGCCGTACTTTAGCGACTCTAAGCGGAAGCGAACGCAACCGTATTTTACGGGAAATGGCGGAAGCCTTGCGTGCCAATACGATGAATATTATCGAAGCCAATGCTATCGATATGCGTCATGCCGAAGAAGAAAATCTCTCTTCTTCACTCAAAGATCGACTCTTGCTGAATGAAAAACGGATCGAAGCAATGGCAGTCGCGATCGAAGAGATCGCCGCACTCAAAGATCCGATCGGCCGTGTTTTAGAAGGATGGGTCACCGAAACGGGATTGAAAATCGAAAAAGTGAGCATCCCTATCGGGGTGATAGGGATCATTTACGAATCCCGCCCGAACGTCACCTCCGATACGGCGGCGTTGTGTTTTAAAAGTTCCAACGGCTGTGTTCTAAAGGGGGGGAAAGAGGCGGAGTCCTCGAACAAAATCATTGCGGATATTTTACAGCAGGTTTTGATCCGTAACGCCCTTCCGAAAGAGTTGGTCGCATTATTGCCTGACGCGTCGCGCGAGGGGGTAGCCAAACTGATCAAAATGGACCGTTACGTCGATCTGATCGTTCCGCGGGGCGGGGAGGCATTAATCCGGTTCGTCAGTCAAAACGCAACCGTTCCCGTCGTAAAGCACGATAAAGGGCAGTGTCATCTGTATGTTCATGCCCAAGCCAAAATTGAAGATGCCCTCCAAATAGCGATCAATGCAAAAGTACAGCGCCCTTCGGCGTGCAACGCTATCGAGACGCTTTTGATCGACGATGCGATCGCACAAGAGGTATTGCCGCTTTTCAAAGAGGTCTTCGACAGAGAGAATACCGTACTAAAAGGGTGTCCTTTAACACGACAGATTATTGAAGTTGCCGAAGCGACGGACGAAGATTTCGATACCGAATACTTGGCGAACATTCTGAATATCCGGGTCGTTGACGGTATCGAGGGGGCGATCAGTCATATCGTCCGTTTCGGTTCCGGACACTCCGAGTCGATCATTACCGAAAATATTACGGCGGCGGAACGATTCATGAACGCCATCGATGCAGCGGCGGTATATGTCAATGCATCGACCCGTTTTACCGACGGCGGAGAGTTCGGATTCGGCGCGGAGGTCGGAATCAGTACCAACAAACTGCACGCCCGCGGTCCGATGGGGGTCGAGGGATTGACGACGTACAAATATAAAATTTACGGTAAAGGACAAG
>NZ_CALDDG010000130.1 GCF_937936435.1 uncultured Sulfuricurvum sp.
GTCACGAACAAGCGGCAGTCCATGCAGCCGAAGGCTATGCAAAAGCAACCGGAAAAGTCGGCGTAGCGATGATTACGTCAGGTCCCGGATTTACCAACGGTGTGACCGGTTTAGCGGATGCCTATATGGACTCGATTCCCCTCGTCGTTATCAGCGGTCAAGTCCCTATGTCGTTGATCGGTACGGATGCATTTCAAGAGATCGATGCTGTCGGTATCAGCCGTCCGTGTACAAAACATAATTATCTTGTTACCGATGCGGCTGATTTGCCGCGAATCCTCAAAGAGGCATTTTATATCGCCCGTACGGGGCGTCCGGGGCCGGTTCACGTCGATATTCCAAAAGACGTAACGGCTCAAATCGCAACATTTGACTACACGAAAGATGTTGAATTGGAGACCTATAAACCGACGATGAAAGGGAATGCCCGTCAGATCAAAAAAGCGATTGAAGCCATCGCATCGTCAAAACGTCCGCTTTTGTATCTGGGCGGCGGTATTATCAACTCCAATGCGGCAGATTTGGTACGTGAGTTTTCAAAAATGACACAAATTCCTGCTGTTGAGACGTTTATGGCACGCGGAACGCTTAGATATGATGATCCGTTGTTGATCTCAATGCTCGGGATGCATGGATCGTATGCTGCGAATATGGCTATGTCTGAGACCGATATGGTTATCGCGCTAGGGGCCCGTTTTGACGATCGCGTTACGGGTAAACTCTCCGAGTTTGCCAAAAATGCGCAAATCATCCATGTAGATATCGATCCGGCGAGTATTTCGAAACTCGTTACGGCTCATTATCCGATCGTCGGCGATGTTAAAAATGTACTTGAAGCGATGATCCCGTTGGCCAACGAGCAAATCGATCCACAGCGTTATATACCGTGGCACAATACGATTGCCAACTTTAACAAACTTCATCCGCTTGGATATAAAGAAGAGGGTGATCGCATTAAACCGCAATGGGTAGTCGAACGAATCGGGCAGCTTCTAGGCGACGGAGCAAACATCTCCACCGATGTAGGACAACATCAAATGTGGACGGCACAGTTTTATCCGTTTACCCGACCGCGCCAATGGATCAGCTCCGGAGGTCTTGGGACAATGGGATTTGGATTCCCTGCCGCAATGGGGGTTAAACGAGCCGATATGGAGCGGGTAAGTATCAATATTACCGGAGACGGATCGATTCTGATGAATATTCAGGAATTGATGACGGCGGTCGAATATAAACTTCCGGTTATCAACGTCATTCTAAATAACAACTTTTTGGGAATGGTTCGTCAGTGGCAAACGCTCTTTTACGATAAACGCCATTCATCGACCGATCTGTCGATGCAGCCTGATTTTGTTAAATTGGCAGAGAGTTTCGGCGGAATAGGGTACCGTGTAACGACCAAAGAAGAGTTTGATGCCGCCTTGAAAGATGCGGTTGAAAAAAATGTCGTTGCCATTATCGATGTTGCCGTCAACCGTTTTGAAAATGTTTTGCCGATGGTTCCTGCCGGCGGATCGTTGTTTAATATGATGTTAGAGTACAAGGAGAAATAATGGAAGAAGCACGTCGCGTTATTTCGGTTATTGTAATGAACGAAGCGAGCGTATTATCACGTATCGCCGGGTTGTTTTCAGGACGGGGGTATAATATCGAGTCGTTGACTGTGGCTCCGATTCCCGATTCCAAATACTCCCGTATTACCATCGTTACCTCAGGGTCGGTACGGGTGATAGAGCAAATTACGAAACAGTTGCATAAACTGATTCCGGTTTTAAAAGTATATGAACATGCCGATCTCGTTGAAAAAGAGATGGCTATGGTTAAAATTCCGATGAGCGAGTCATTAGGAGATATCGAAGCTTTGGCGCACGCGTATAACGGACGTATCGTTAATGTCGGGAGCGATACATTGATCGCTATGGTAGCCGACGAACCGTTGCGCGTAAGTCATTTCCTCGAAGCGATCAAACGGTTCCACCCTAAAGAGATTGTCCGCAGCGGCTCCGTTGCGCTTGAGAGATAACAGGATGAAACTTCAGGAAATCGCTCTGTTACTGGGATGTGATGGTGTCACGGACACCACGGAGATATTCGGTATGAATACTCTTAAAGAAGCAGGTGCGGGCGAAATTTCGTTTCTTTCGGATTCGAAATACGAAAAAGATTTATCGCTGACCCGTGCTTCAGCCGTAATTCTCCCTAAAGCAAAAGGGCATCTTTTACCTAAAGGTGTTATCGCATTAGAAACCGACGAACCCTATTTGACGGTAGCAAAACTTTCAAAATATTTTGCTATACCGATTCGAAGCAGTGATGTAGCACCGATTATCGGAACCGGTACTGTTGTCTATCCGACGGCACATATCGAAAACGGTGCTAAAATCGGTGAAAACTGTACGATAATGAGCGGTGTTTATATCGGTACCGACTGTATTATAGGAAATGATGTTATTTTATATCCTAATGTTGCCGTCTACCGCAACTGCCGTATCGGTGATGGCGTGATGATTCATGCCGGCAGTGTCATAGGAAGTGACGGTTTCGGATACGCCCATACAAAGACGGGCGAGCATGTCAAACTCTATCAAAACGGTAATGTGATTATTGAGAACGATGTTGAAATCGGTGCGAATACCACAGTCGACTGTGCTGTATTCGGTTCGACGATTATTAAACAAGGCGTTAAAATCGACAATCTTGTCCAAATCGGTCATAATTGTGTGATCGGTGAATACACCATTATGGTGTCCCAGTCGGGACTCGCAGGGTCGACGGTACTTGGACGCAATGTTGTGATGGGCGGGCAAAGTGCAACTGCAGGACATCTAAGTATTGCCCCTTTTACGACGCTTGCGGCACGTTCGGGAGTAACAAAAAGCATTGATAAAAAAGGGGTCTACAGCGGCTTTCCGCTGATGGAACATAAGTTATGGCTGAAAATGCAGGCAAAATTGGCTAAAATGTTGGATAAAAACGTTTGATGCAAGGAGAAGGGATGCGAAAAACGGCAGCGGGACTGATATTCTTGACTACACTTGTGAGTGCGGATGACCTCCCGACCGATATTCGTATGCCTGACATTGTTCTGGATGCAATCAAACATTGCGAATGCCTGAAAGAAAACGGCGAATGCAATCCGAATGTAATTCGGATTAATGCCGTCGAAGAAGCGCAGCGCGCCGCTGCCGCAGGTTTTGCGGTAGAAGGACATCTTATCCGGTGCGGGTCTAGTCAAGAGTGCAGCGTACAGGCGCAGGCTCTCATAGAGGGTGGAATCGTCAACCTCGATCTCGGACCGTATCAAATCAATTACAAATATCATCCGAACCCGATGCTGCATGAATACTTTGAAGAGAGTACAGCCCGCGAACAGGCCAATGCAATTTTGACGAAGCTTGTGAAAAGTTTCGGCTATTCATGGGAAACCTTGGGACGATATCACCACTTTAGTGCAGTAGATAGAACACGAAACGAGCGTTACTACCGTAAAATGTATGCATTTATTTACGGTGATAACGCAAAAGCACAAGGTTCGGAGTAATTCTATTTTTTTTAAGATTGCTTTAGCCAAAATCGGTTAAACTCTTTCCTATACTGTACACATAGGAGAAATTATGAGTTCTGCCGTAACCATTATCAAAGAGATTCCGCTAGACGGAACGAAAAAAGGTGTGATCTCTATTAGTAAGGTAGATGAGCCGTATGGGGCAGGAAGTGACAGTGTCGCAAGTATCGGAATCTCATTATCGGGTGATGTCAAAAATCCGGAATGGAAAGTTCATTTGCCTATGGGAAATATCGATGCGGTCGTTGAAGCCCTCCAAAGTTTGAAGGTATAATCACCGAATTGCTTTAGAAAAAAACTGTCGCGCTTTCGGTTTATACCGAAAGCATCAATAATTACTTTTTAGTTGCAACGAAAGTTGCAATCCGCTTAATCCCTTCACGGATACTGTCGATGTCGGTTGCGAAGCTGAATCGGAAGTATCCCTCAGAGCCGAATCCAACCCCCGGAACTACCGCAATACCTTGATCCTCAAGAAGCTCTTTACAAAACTGCATTGAGTCATTGCTTACTTGTTTAATATTGACGAAGAGATAAAAAGCGCCGGCAGGTGATAAAACGGATAAGCCGTCGATTTCGTTGAAAAGTTTTACCGCTTCGTCACGTCGTGCTTTAAAAGCGACGCGCATTGCTTCGATATCGGCATCCGCAGCACCGTTGAGACCTACGATAGCTGCTTTTTGAGTAATACTGTTGATATTGGATGTGCTTTGGCTTTGAAGTTTTTTGGTTGCTTGGATGATTTCGGTGTTAGCTGCTGCCATATATCCGAAGCGCCATCCGGTCATTGCTACCGATTTTGAAAGACCGTTAATGGTAATGGTACGTTTGTACATATCGTCACTGACGGCTGCTGCAGAGGTGAATTCACCGTCATAAATCAGTTTCTCGTACATCTCGTCACTGGCAACGATAACATTCGTCCCTTCTAAAACTTTTCCGAGAGCCGTAAGCTCCTCGCGGGAATATACCGCACCGGTCGGATTTGAAGGAGAGGTAAGAATCAACATTTTTGTTTTCGGCGTTAGCGCGTTTTTCAGTTGTTCCGGTGTGATTTTAAAGCCGCTTGCATCATCGGTCATAATTTCGACAACTTTCCCGCCGCAGTACATCACAAGCTCGGGATAAGTGACCCAGTAGGGAGCCGGGATAATCACTTCGTCCCCGTTTTGGATCGTACAGGCAAAAAGGTTGTAAAGAGAGTGTTTCGCACCGTTGTTGGTGATGATCTGGTTGGGTTTGTAGTCGAGATTGTTATCCCGTTTGAGTTTAAGGGCGATTGCCGCTTTTAAATCGGGGATCCCGTCTACTGCGGTGTATTTGGTAAAGCCTTCATTAATAGCTTTAATAGCGGCATCTTTGATCACTTGCGGAGTGTCGAAATCAGGTTCGCCGGCGGAGAAACTGAGGATGTTTTTTCCCTGTGCTTTGAGTTCTTGCGCTAGCGTACTGATAGCAATGGTAATCGATTCGGAGAGTGTATTGACGCGATCGGTTAGCATAAAAAGCCCCTGTAAAAAATTTCGGAATTATAACATGGATCGAATAAAAGTTTAATTTGTATACCACACTGGAAAATAAGATCATAATAATGAGTAAAATCTAACCATGAATGCGCTACAATGCGACTCAAATTTGCCGATATCGTAAAATTTATATACAAGGAGGGAGTGAACGTGGCTCGTAATCGTAT
Organism: uncultured Sulfuricurvum sp.; assembly: GCF_937936435.1. Classification (GTDB taxonomy): domain Bacteria; phylum Campylobacterota; class Campylobacteria; order Campylobacterales; family Sulfurimonadaceae; genus Sulfuricurvum. Next base: position 5,259 of record NZ_CALDDG010000130.1, read on the forward strand.
CAAACGCCGTTCTCTCTCTCTCTCTTTATTGTGCTGTTCGTTTCTTTTTTCATCGGTTCTTATCGCGGATGAGCCGATATCAGTCGATGCTACGTCTATCGACTTCGAAGAGCTTCTGCAAACGGAATATATCCCTGCCAGCCACATCGCCAATCAAATCAGCAACGCGGCTTCCGCCGTATCGATCGTTACTGCACAGGACATCAAAGACTACGGCTATCGAACGCTCGGAGAGATACTGGGAAGTATGCGTGGATTACATACGTTCGAAGACTACAGTTATACCTACCTGGCCGGTCGAGGGTATAGCAGTCCGGGACAATATGCGGGCCGAATTATTGTTCTAATCGACGGATACCGTGCCGATGACAGTATGTTCGGACAAGCATATATCGGCAATGACGGTATTTTAGACATCTCCTTGATTGAACGGGTGGAGTATATCCCCGGCGGAAGCTCTGCCGGATACAGCAACGGTGCGCTACTCGGAGTCATCAATATCATCACGAAAAAAGGTTCCGATCTCGATGCGGTTCAAGTCGCTTACGGATATGGAAGCCATGACACCCACAGCCGTAGAGTTTCATTCGGTAAAAAACTCGATAACGGAGCCGATATCCTCCTTTCGGCATCGGATTACAATAGCGACGGGCGCAATTTCACCTACGATGACGGCGGCGTTGCGACTATGCAACGCGGACAGCACGGCGAGTCGAATAAACGGCTCTTTTTTAAAGGCACATACGATCATGTGACCTTGACAAGCGGATGGGCAAAACGAAAAATCGGTATGCCGACGTATGCTTATGGGGAAGTATGGGAAAAAGATCCGGTACTTAATACGGATGAAAACGGCTTTGTCCGTTTGGTCGTTGATTCGGATTTAGCACAAAATCTTAAACTTTCGGCGTCTGTTTGGTATGGAATGTACCGCTTTGGCTTCGATGATTCCGCATCAATGGCCTTTATGGATTCTAAAATGGAACTCAAAAGTACCGCTCGATGGTATGGAGCCGATGCAAAATTTGTCGGGACGTGGTTCGATAATCACGTTATTTCATTCGGAGCGGAGTATCGTCACGATTATCAATGGGATTATTCACACATATTTAGCGATGTGACGACCGGTGATGTATGGTATGCAGGAAACCATCACTATCCTACCCGAAAAACGTATAGCCTTTACGGTTATGATGAGTTTACGATCACCCCTGAATGGAGATTTAATTACGGTATGCGTTTAGAGACCAGCGATAACGATTATGGTGCCCTCAGTCCGCAGGCGGCGTTGATTTGGAAACCGAGAGAAACGACACAGCTAAAATTATCGACTGGAATCAGCACCCGGCAGGCTACGGCATCGGAGGCACAGACGACGACTCCCGAACAGGTACAAACGACGGAACTAGTAGTCGAAGAAAAATTCGGACATGAAAGTAAAGGGTTGATCTCTTTGTATCGGTATCACTTCGGCGACCGAATATCGCGAACGCCGGAGTCGGATATTATCGCCAGAGGGATCGAAGCCGAGTTCGAAAAGCACTGGGACTCCGGTGTACGGATGCGGACGAGTTATACCTATCAAAAGGCTTACGAGAAAAAAGACTCTCTGCCGCTTGTCAACACTCCGAAACATATTGCTAAGTTTAATTTATCAACCCCGATCATGGACGAGCGGCTCCGTGGCGGAGTCGAAGTACACTATTTGGGCAGCCGCCCACTCGATACGGATACAAGAGAGGAATGCGCTCCGTCGTACACGCTGACAAATGTGACGTTGCTATCGCATGAATGGATTCCGAACAGCGATCTGACGTTTAAAATTCGCAATGTTTTCAATGAACATTACGGTGATGTCGTCAATCTCCAAAGTAACGATGATCTGCTATATCCTCAAGACGGGCGAACCTTCTGGATTGAATGGGAGTATAACTTCCGATGAAATTCTTGAAGAGCTTATTAATCCTGAGTGTTGTATGCTGGCAGATGCTAAGAGCCGACGCATTACCTGAAAATACCCTCAAAGCGGCATACCTGTATAACTTTGCCCTTTTGACCGATTGGCCTAAAGGAGATAAAAGTGAAAATTTTAATCTCTGCTTTTTCCGAGAAAATTTGGGTACGGCGTCGGATGTGCTTCAAAACAAAACGCTGCATAATCAAAAGCTGAAAGTTTTGACCGTGACGAATGCCCAAGAAGCCAAAGAGTGCAAAATGCTCTTTATTCCCGAATCCGAAGAACAGCGGGGGGAAAAAGTGATTCAAAAACTTGCGGGGACTCCGGTATTGGTTATTACGGAAAATATGTCATTTGCCGATACTCATATTATGATTGTACGTGATAATCGCAAATTGGCATTCGATGTCAATTTGCAAACGTTTAAAAATACAGATTTGGATGTCAGTTCCCGATTATTGAAGCTGGCGCGAAAAGTTGAACCGTGATCCCTTTTAAGCAGAGGCTGAATTATTGGCCGATCCAAAAAAAATTGTTTTATTCGAATATGATTGCGATTGCGGCAGCGTTTATCCCTGTCGTCATTGTATTAATGGTGTATGAATATTATGCTTTACGCAGTGCCGTTTTGGATGAAATACGGGTGCAGGCGGATATCGTGGGAGAAAGCTCGGCTGCGGCGATGGCGTTTGGGGATGAAGGTTCGGCTCTCGAAACACTTTCGGCATTGCACGGCGCACAAGACTTGATCGAAGCACATCTGGTGTTAAAAAACGGGACGGTTTTGAAAAGTTATTATGTCGACAGACGTGACCGCAAAAAAAAGATTGAGCATTTTAATGTTTCGAAAGTACATCAAGAACATTTGACAATAAATGATATTACGATTGAAAAACCGATCTTTTTGCGTTCGGAATTTGTCGGCTCCTTGATTTTAAAAAGTAGTCTGAACTCTTTTTACGACCGTATGGGATGGTTTGCTCTGATTGTACTGATGACGGCATCGGCAGGATACTTTCTGGCACGATTGGTAGCGATTCGCATCAGCCGAACTATCACCGATCCTCTTTTGGATTTGATCGCCGCGACACAGAAAGTGACGGACGAGAAAGATTATTCCACTCCGGTGAAGGTGGACTCTCATGATGAAGTCGGGAATCTTTCCCGTGCGTTCGGAGAGATGATGTCACAGATTCGCAAACGTGATCTGACAATGCAGCAGTTGGCCTATTATGACCGTGTAACCGGAATTGCCAACCGTCATTATTTTGAAGAACGGATTGAACAAAGTGTCGGAAATGCTTTACGATACGGGACTACATGCTATCTTATGATTATCGATTTGGATGATTTTAAAGGGGTAAATGATCAATTGGGACACCATGTCGGCGATCTTTTACTCCGTCATATAAGTGAATGCATTACATCAACAATGAGACAAAACGACAGCCTTTTCCGTATCGGAGGAGATGAATTTGCCGTTCTCATCGAAAGCACTTCGGATTGTGAATCGGTCGATAGAATCGCACAGAAAATCATTCAATCGATGTCAACTCCGCTTTTGATCGAGGCTCATGAGGTGAAAGTAGGGGCCAGTATAGGGATTAGCTGTTTTCCTCAGCATGCTCATGACGTGCGTACTTTGATGAGTACGGCCGATAGTGCGATGTATGCCGCAAAACGAGACGGAAAAAATACAATCAGGATGTATGGAGATTCGCAGACGCTTCTTTGATCGAACCGCAATCGCTTAACGGGTCAGGAATTGCGGTTTCCCGGTATGAAATCCTTGCGCATAGGTGATACCGAGGTCGGTGACACTTCGGAGAATCTCTTCGGAGGCAACAAATTCGGCTACGGTATCGATACCGATGCGGTGGGCAAAATCGACGATAGCCTCGACAACGATACGGTGGCGCGGATTTTGGTCGATCGATTTGATAAGAGAGCCGTCTATTTTGAGAATGTCGACATTGAGTTTAAGGATGTTTTCGTAATTCGAATAGCCGGTTCCGAAGTCATCGATGGCGATTTTTACCCCCAGTGTTTTCATGCGCGAGATGAATGAGGCGACCTGATCAAAATTTTCAATCCCTTCAGATTCCAAAATTTCGAAAATGACGCGATTGGCTGTGCCGGTTTGGCGTAAAATATTTTCTATCGTCGTTACGGTTTTTTCATCTAAAATATCGCTGCTGGAGAGATTAATCGAAAACTGTTCGGTACGTCCGGCGAAGAGAGTACATGCCTGATAAACGACCTCTTGGGTAATATGGTGATACAGCTTCGTTTTTTGGGCGATCGGTAAAAATTCGTAAGGGCCGATCAAGGTTCCGTCTTCATTTTTGATCCGTACCAAACTTTCATATTTTTCGATTATACCGCTCTCGCACGAGACGATAGGCTGGTATTGGCACACGATTCGGTGTTCCACGAGCGCTTGTCGGATCTGCGATGACATGGCAATATTGAGTTTATACTGCTGTTCGATCCCCTCGGCACTGTCATAGAGTGAAAACGGTACTTTTGCCTTACGGGCTTTATTTAGTGCGACATCGGCATGAATGAGCGGTTTATCGCTGTTAATCGCCATTCCGACCGTAGCACGGATATGTACCGTCTCATCGGCAATCATAAAGAGTTTTTCATTGAGCAGGGAGAGGAGTACTTCGATATCGTGCCGAAATTCATCATTCGAACTGTTTGATTTTTTTCGGAATGCGAACTCATCGCCTCCGAGGCGATACGGAGAGAGTCTCATCTCGCCAAGCCAATGGGCTATCTGGCTGAGGAGCCAGTCTCCGGCATCGATTCCGAAGAAGTCGTTGATCTCTTTGAAATCGTCTATATTTAAGATAGCAACAGTATTGGTGGTCTGGCTTTGGAGATCCTCTTGGAGTTTAAGACGGTTTGGCAGTGCGGTGAGGTTGTCAAAATAGAGGTGGCGGGTCGCTTCTCTGGTTTGTTCGGTGACCTGTATCTCCAAATCCTTGTTAATGGCTTTAATTTTGTGAGAATACTCCCATACACGATGTTGCATCGATTCGAAAGCATGGATAATTTGGGTAAATTCACGTTGGGCATAGGGAATATTGAACGTGATTTTTTCTCCTGGCTTGAAACTTTTTACTTTGCTTGCAATGATTTTAATCGGCAGTAAAAGACGGTTGATCCATAAGGCCATGATCAAAAGAATCGCCAGAACACTAAGCCCAACCCATATATACAAAACGTAAAACCGCTCCATCGTTTTGGCAAATTCTTCACCCGAATAGGTAAGCGAAATGGTTCCGATTTTTTTGAGAGAAGAAGGTTCCATCAGATTTTTTGTCAGCCGGATCGATTCATAGGGAGAAACAGCCTCGGATTGGCGATAATCCAAAAGAGCATTACCCCGGATGTCACGCACTTCCAGTGCCACCACTTCATGCAGACGGGTGATCGAGGAGAGTTTCTCTCCCATCTCTTTGATTCCCAAGAATAAGGATAGAGAAACGGAAGGTTCGACAGCATCGATCAACAGTGCCGCTTTTTCTTTTTGAGAATTCATGGTCAAATCGCGAACGATGGCAAAAGTCGCGAGGGTAATGATGAAAAACAATACTACGGATGCAATTACAAGTGACGTAAAGAGTTTTGTCGATAGGCGTGCGTTCTTAAAAAGTTTCATTCGACGAGCCTCGCTACTTGAAATAAAATATCATTGAAGCGGATATTGCTTTGTTTGAGTGTTTTTTTGCTGATATAGATAAAGGTTTGGCGTTCGATACTGATTGAGCCTAAAATCCCTTCGTCAAGATCGGAAACATTATACGAGAAACTGGCGATTGAGTTGGCTGATGCCCAAGCGGCTATTTTAGAGGTTATTTGGAAATTCATCGGTGTTACGAAAATGCAGCCGATATTGCGAAGTGAAAAAAAATCATCAGCAGAGACAGCCACCGCGTTAAAAGCGATATTGGCGACTTTGCCGTTATAGTATTTATTCATCTGTTCTGCAATCTCTTTAGCCTCACGGTTCCGTTTGCCTTCATAGACGACGGCAAGGATGACTTTATCGGATTTGGTTTTCGAGAGTATCTGGGTATCGAGCGCCATTAGTTTCGGGATCATACGGATATTTGTATTCAGCAATACGGAGTCTTCAGCATGGATAGCCAAAAACTGAAATACCAAAATGATAAACAACCGGATCAAAACTTCCATCCTGTACGTACCCAATAAGTACGTCCCTCAACCGGATAGTCGTCTTGATAGGTTGAGGGAGGGGAAGGATAACGGTAGATTTCATCCGCAAGATTCTTGATAGCTCCTTGAACATAAAATCCTTGGTAGTTTTCCCATCCTAAAACGATATCTGCCGTCGTAAATGCATCCGTAGCACTGCGGTTATCATTCGGACGGCGTTCTTTAATACTGCTGTATCGCCCTATAAGGCCGACTTTCCATTCGGGTGCCAGCGCATACGATAAAGCCGCTTTTAGCATATGTTGAGATGCGAAAGGGAGATAGTCGGTTGTAACGTTACCTTTGATCGTTTCCCCTGAAATATAGCTGTAAGAGAAAGCGACGTTGTCATCTTCTCCGATTTTTTCGCGAAATTCGGTTTCAAATCCTAAAATATTGCGTTCTCCGACATTTTGAAAAGTGTGGTCGGCGGTGTTGGAGGTGATTTGTTCCGTGTTGTGGATGTAAAAAAGGTTGATTCCCATCGATGCATCTGCCGTCGGTTTGTAAAGATACTGGGTTTCATAGGAGATGGCATGCTCAGGCTCGAGATCGGGATTTCCGATTCTTGCGGGGTTGTTGAGGGTATACATCTCTTGCCAAGAAGGGAGGCGATAGGCATCTCCGACCATAAATTTCAGGATATGTTGCCGATAGGGTTGAAACACCAAAGCTGCCCGCTTGTATGAATGAAAGCTGATATTGGAAGCTTTGGTAGCTCCGACATTCAACGAAAGGGCTAGTTGGTCACTCAGTTCGATCATGTCGCCGAGGTAAAATTCATCGGTATGACGCTGAGCGGCATTTTTATCTAAAAACGGTGCAGAATCGGAATAGTCGACGAGATCGGTACCGTTGTTGACGGTTTCGGTCGTAATGGCGGAGAGAGATGACTTTTTCAAATTTATGGGTATACCCCGCAGTAATTTTATGATTTTCGATTCCGGTATAGGTCGCGGATACTTTTTCGTAGACGGAGCGGCTTTTAAGTTTGTAAAATGCCCAAAAACCGTTAGGATAGGTGTTGCCGCTGTAGGTGGTTCCGGGAGGAAGGGTTTGGGAATCGCTTTCCCATCCGTCTTCCATAATCCCGGCTTTCAGATCGATGGAAAGATTCTCACTGAGAGGGTGCCGGTATTCTCCTTCGATATACCAGGAAGGGAAAGATTGGGTTCCGTCCATATTCGGCAAAGCATATACATTGCCGAAAGCGCTTCCCGATTCAAACCGGTTGAGCCTCCCTTTGAGGGAAAAATCACCGTAGGAATAGGTCACTCCTAGCCCGAATTGGGTACTTCCCAATGGAGCAAAACCGGTATTGCCGTATGCGTCGGTGACACTGATAGGGCTAAGCGCATCTTGGGTTTGATAAAACAGATCGGAGGAAAGTTTCCAGTTAGGTGTACGACGGGTATAGAAAAAACCGGCTTGTCTGGCCGAATCATTGCCGAAACTGCCGAAAATACTTCCGTTATCTCCGCTCTTTTCCTCTTTGGCATAGGTAATGACGTTGATGGTTCCCGAATAGCCGTTGACACCTTCGATGAAACTTCCGCTTCCCCGAACGACTTCGATGCGCTGGATGAGTTCTATCGGAAAATCCAAATAAGCGTTGTAGCTGTCAAATGTGCGGTCATTGACGACGATTCCGTCGATCGCGAGTTTCGTCTGTCCGTATGCCAGAGGATTGGAACCGCGAATAACAGGGGTACGGTTATTCATCGTGTCTCCTGTCATATCGACTCCGGGAATAAGCATCAGGGCATCTTTAAGGGTTTTGGCCCCGAATGAAAATAATTCTTTTTGCTCCCATACCGAGAGGATAAACGGTTGGTAGTCGATGTTTTGATTGGTTTCGTTGGCGAGTTGTGTCGCTTGGAGCATATCGTCGTTTAGAGACGCCATCATAGGATTTTCATCCGCACAGAGGGTACAGGCGACAAAGAAAAGGGCGTAAGAGGAAAACTTCACGACTACCTTTGATATTAAAGTCTATGATTGTGACAAACGGAAGATTAAAAAACAGTAAAAAAGAATACAAATACGAATACAGGAGGGATTCAGGGAGTGCGAAACGCACTCGTGAGATAAGAAAAATAAATTTTAATCTATTAATACCGTTTTATTTTTTCCCTCATTTTTGGCATGATACATAGCTTGATCGGCACGTTCCAAAAAGCTTTCAAAACTGTCCCCTTCATGATGGGTCGTGACGCCGATACTGACGGTGAGTTGAAGCGTTTTTCCCGAATAGATCAAGTGGCTGTGTTCGATTTTGGTACGGATTTTGTCGGCAACGGCAAATGCCTGATCGTGTTCGCAGCGGTTTAGGAGAACGATAAATTCTTCGCCGCCGTAACGGTAGACTTTGTCTCCGCCGCGGATAAGCGATTTGATGCTTTGCGCCATGAAATGAAGTACCTTGTCTCCCGTAAGATGACCGTAAAAATCGTTAAGGGCTTTGAAATCGTCGGCATCGATCATCATCATAACCAACGGCAATTTTTTATTTTTACCCGCTTCGATGCTCGCTTCCAAATCTTCCAACAGCCCTTTTCGATTGGTGATTTGGGTCAAAGGATCGGTGGTCAATTGTTCCTGCGCGTGTTTGAGCTCGGTATTTAAATGATTGATAGTCGATTGTGCTTTTTCGAGTTCAGAAAGCATATTGTCACTTAAAGCACTTAGCCCGTCGATAAAATTAATACATCGTTCTATCCCCTGTTCGGAAGCGTTTTGGATGTACTCTTCTTGCAATTTTGCAACGGCGGAGATATCGGCATGAGTCTCGGCGAAAGTAATTAAAGTTCGATGGGCAATATCAAGATAGCGCGCGAGATCGCTGCTATTGGTATCGACGGCTTCAGCCTCTTTCTGGGCTTTACGCAGTGCGGCATCTGCCTGTTCGATAAAAATCTCGTCAAAATATTTTTTATATTGGGTGGGATAAGGGGCAATTCTGAGTGACCGAAGCGTTCCAACGGCTTGATCATGTATGGCGAAAATCTTGTCGAATACTACTGTTTCGCTCATGGAAAACCTTTGAATAATAATGATGAATTTTTATTGTAACATTTTCAGCGATTATTTACAGTAGGAATCCGATATTTTCTCATATTCCTCGCGTTTTTTTGATCATTTCGTAAGCTGCGTTGATCTCTTGTACTTTTTCGGTAGCCGCTTTGAGATATTCATCGGAAGCTCCCTGTGCTTTGATGATATCCGGATGGTGTTCGCGAACGAGCGCACGATAAGCTTTTTTGAGCGCATCGTCACTGACATCTGGCGTGATTCCCAGAAGAGCGTATGCCTGTGAGATGGAACTCTCTTTGACGCTATGGCGGTGAAACGATCCGAAACGCTCCATCATTTGAGAGAGATGATCGTCATGAAACCGTAAAATAGAGGCAATACGACGCAGCATCGTCTCTTCGCTATGGCTCAAGACTCCGTCTATATAGGTGAGGTTGACCAAAAACTCTAACATTTTTTGTCGTTTGAGGGTGTCGTTTTGGAGCACGTGATACAGCTGTTCTGCCACGGTTTCGAGATTGTCATCGCGTTGCTTCTCGATATCGAAAATCTCTTTGAGCAGTTGTTTCGTCCCCTGCGGATCGGGAAAGAGGGCGCTGATGTCGTTAAACATATTGCCGACGAGTTCCGCTTCGAGCTCATCGACTCTGCCGTCTGCTTTCGCGACTTTGGCGACGAGGGCGACGAAAAGTCCCAATTCGCTTTGCATCAGAGACTCTTTACTCAAAATGAAACTGCGGAACTGATTTTTGGAATAGACATGGGCCTGATTATGCGAATAGCCGCGAAAAATCCAGTAAAATACGCCGACAACAAGGATGAAAAGTATGATTTGAGTCATAACGTCTCCTCTAAAAAATAAAACGGTAGTCTACCTGTTAATCGATAACAAACCAATAGAGAACAAGGGTCGTATGCGCGATATTAACACAATAATACAGGTTAGAGAAAAATGCTACCGGTGCTATCGTCCACTCTCATCATGCATGTGTTCTCATGTTCGACCGGTATCGACGGAAACAAAATTCGTCATCTTGATGCATCCCAAAGAGTTTAAAAAAACAAAAAACGGAACCGGACATCTGACCCATCTCTCATTGCCGAACTCGGAGCTCTATATCGATGTCGATTTTACGGACCACGCCGCCGTCAATGCGATCATCGGGGATGAAGGCAATCGCTGTTATCTCCTCTATCCGGGAAAAGAGAGTATATATCTAAATGAACACCCATTGAATAATCACGATAAACGGGCCGTGATTTTTTTGATCGATTCGACGTGGCCGTGTTCCGTTAAAATACTCCGATTGAGCAAGAATCTGCAAATGCTTCCCCGTTTGAGCTTTACCCATACGAAACGTTCACAGTTTCAGATCAAAGAACAGCCCGAAGAGTATTGTCTTTCGACGATCGAGTCGACATTGAGTGTTTTGGAATTGCTTAATCAACACGGGACGGAAAGAATAGCGCAAGAAGCATTGGAAATGTTTTTGGAACCGTTTTGGGCGATGGTGGCGTATCAGCTCCAATGTGCGTCGAGCAAGGAAGAGAGTGTCCGCTTTAAACCTAAAGAAGCGAAAGATTAGATATCTTCGTCGTCTTTAAATGCTTCAAATACACCTGAAGCGTCTACGATCTCTTGTTCCATCATTTTTTGCGCTTCGGCTTCTTCGACTTTGGCATGAGCTTCTTCGACATATTCGATAAAGGTTTCAATATCCGTTTCGGGGTTGTAAAATTGGGCATAGGTGAGGGCGATTTCTATAAATTCTCGGCCGCATCCGAAATCGCTCAGTTGTTGTTTTAAATCCATGCTGTCTCCTACCGATTTTATCCGCGATATTATTAAAGAATATTGCTTCGAATTCCCTGTTAGTGGGTGAGGGTAAGCCCATCAGCTTTCCATTGGATGATTCCGCCTTTGATATTTATCGGGGTAAAACCGTTATCGGAGAGGATGCGGGATGCGGCCGCACTGCGGTTTCCGCTATGGCAATAGACAAGAATTTTACGTGTTTTCAGGCTTTTAAGAGCGGTAAGGTTGTCGCTTAGCGATTGTACGGGGATGAGAGTCGATCCTTCTATATGCTCTTGATTGTACTCTTCAGGAGTTCGGACATCGAGAATCGGGATTGTTTTGTCGGTTTGGATCATCGCATAGGCCTGCTGCGGCGTTACCGATTCGAAATTAGCAAAAATCCACCCTTTCATATAGGCGAAATAGAGCCCCATTCCCGCGATTGCAAGCCAATAGAGGAGATTGGTAAGTTGTTTTTTCGACATTTTTGACCCCTTTGCCATCATAATAGAAAATACAAGTATAAACTATTTCGGCTAATTGGAGGTTTTTAACGCAATGACAAGCTTACGAAGCCATTGCTCTTTATAGACCGGTGTTTTCGAATGGTAATTGCCTATGGCTTGCAGATTGAATCCGTTTTCTTTGATATGGTTAGATAAGAGCCAGCTTCCGACATAGATATTGATTTTCGGATCCATGATGTTTTTGTCGTCGATCCCCCATTGGCGCAATCGAGGAAGGTGGATCGAGTTGATCTGCATAAGACCGTAGTCTTTCGTACCGTTATCGTTTCGGCGAACGGCGTTCGGATTGCCGCCGCTTTCAATGCGTGCGATATTTTTTAGTAACAGCGGCGGAATGTTGTAATGTTCTCCCGCACTTGTGAAATAGCTGTCAAAGTCTGACGTATCGGCAAAAAGAGTGGCAAAGATAAATAGCAAAATAGCTAATGTTTTCATAATTAGGGTATTTGATATCCATCTGTAAGTGTTTTTAAAAATGCAACCAGTGCATCAACTTCGTCATTAGTGAGTTTTAAATCTCCGACAAGTGTTTTTTCATCAATATTTTCGCTTACTTCGCTTGGCCCCCATCGTGAAGTATTTGTATCCCTGGTATTATAGAATTCAACTACCTCTTTGAGAGTTTTAAAGACGCCGTTATGCATATATGGGGCTGTTAATTCTACATTTCGGAGTGTAGGTGTTTTAAATTTACCTTTGCTCTCCTCTATTTTACCATCAGCTATTACTTTAGGATTACGGGATAGTCCGAAATCAACAAAATTGGTTCCATCAGGATTGTAGGCTGAAGGGATATTGTAATAAGGGTTTTCCGGATTTTTAGGAACACCGATATTAACATAGTCATATTCGGTAAAGAGGGCAGGAACTGTAGTCAAATCTTCGTTGCCTATAGGATGGCAAACATGACAGTTAGCTTTACCTGTAAAAAGGTCTAGACCGAGTTTTTCTTGTGCGGTTAATGTAACTTTATTATTTTGAAATGCATCAAATTTAGAACTAAATCGAGATACTTTTGAAGAACGCTCGTACGTCGCTAAAGCGTCGGCAACAGCAGCAAAACTGGCATTTTCATCATTGAAAATTGTTTGACCATAAATTCGTTTAAATTCGCTAGAGTAAGAAGAAGCGGCAATTTTATCGATATATTCACGGATAGTTGCATTGTGCATTTCGACAGGATTGAGCGGCGGACCTCCGGCTTGTTTTTCCAGTGTTGCGGCTCGTCCGTCCATAAATTGTCCGCCAATATAGTCTGTACCGTCAAAATAAAAATCGGGTGAATACTGTGAATAAGCAATACTCGGTGCATTACGGTCGGCAAATAGACCTGGGACAGCCCCTTCAGAGGTTGCAAAATCATGATTGGGATTAGCAAATCCTGCATCAGGATTATGGCAACTTACACATCCTTGGCCTAATGGTTCCGAAAGGTTAGTGTCAAAGAAAATTGTTTCTCCGAGTGCTATTTTTTCTTCAATAGTGACTTTTTCAGATATAACACTAGAATTAGTTTCTGTTTCAGAGGTATTGTTCTCATTGTTTTCTTCGTTACCGCCGCACCCGTAAATCACAATAAGAAAAACTGCTATCACGGTTCCCAGTTTATAGAATGCTAAATTTTTCATAATATCCTTCTCTTTTGAATACGGCTCTTCGAATGAACCGTATTGAAAAGAGAACCTCCCCATAGGGAGGTGTATTTAACGCATAACAGGGATTTTCATATATCCGATAGATGCTTTTTTCTTATTAATTGTGCTGTTTAGAGACTGAACAATAGAATTTGACGCGTCCCAGTCGACAAGCAATGCATCACCTGGATGCTGAATGCTGGACATAATATATCCATGTCCTCCTAGCTCATCGATAGCCTGAAGACCTGTTGCTTCGGCTCCGGCTGTGTTAGAGAGGATACGAGAGAATTTTTTCGTGTCAACGTTGTATGCCCAGACAAAGTTATTAATGTGCATTCCACTGTCTTCACCGATGAAGAGCGTACGCATTTTTTCAGAGAATTTGAGATTATCCGGATTGGCAACTTTATTAACGTCAGCACTGTTTCCAAATACATCTTTAACCGATACAGTCTGACCTGTCAGAGCAGTAATAGCGTTCATTGTTGTAGCTACATATTCACTAGCTATTGTCGTATTTGATGTATCTTTTTGTGTACCTGTGAGTCCAAGCTCGAATACTGCTCCTGCTTTTTCAACCGGTGCATGGATATCATCGACAGGATCACTGCTACTTGTTGCCATACCGCCGCTCATATTAGAAATAGCCATATAGACTTTTTTGTCTTTAGCGTTGACAGTTACCCCTTCCATTTTGTTGAATTCACTGGTCGCACCGAGCAACGCTCCGTAACGACGCGATTCGAGGAATGCTGCGGCAAATTCCATACCAGATTTGAGTTTAAGATACTCTGTACCTTTATAGGTTTTGATTTTGGTATAACCGCCAGTAGTCGATGAAGCAGTCTCAAAAATATCGCTAAATTTGATTTTATCTGTAATTAATTGTTTGACAGCAGCGTCAGTGGCATGACCGAGTTTGATCCATGAAAGATTTGCTTTTACCGCACGATCAGTGCTATCACTGGTTTGTGACCATTTCGCGGCATACAACGTACCGGCACTTAAATTCCCTGCCGTGTCAGCAACATACATGAAAAGCATGGTATAAGAACCATCGTCTCCGAAATAGACAGTTTTGTTATCCGGCATAACGGCTGCGAGTTCATGAGAGAATCGTCCCATGCTATAGTGTTTTTTTACAGCTGTATTACCTGATGAATCAACTGTCGTTTCGTGGATATATCCGTAGTTGTAGACATTTGCCGTTGTCGTATCGCCGAAATAAGCATTCGGTCCACCAAGAGAATCGGTACCTGTTCCAGTTCCTTGTTCTACTTTATTTGCATCCGGCTCGTATTCTTCACTGCCTAGATGAGTAGTCCATGGTGTCATGCTGGCTGCACAGGTGATCCATAATCCGCCGACATCTTTTGTATCGATGTTTTTGATTGAACTAACGCTAAGTACACCGTTGCTGTCTTGAGTCAGAGTACTGAGATTCATCATTGCAGGTAAAATACCGTATCGGCTTGCTCCACTGCTATCAGCCGTTACATATTCAAACTGAGATACCATACGGATCGCGTTACCAATTTGCATAACGCTTTGACCGTCCGGAGTGTCAGAGACGAAAGGAATAGCTGGCGTAGCAGTTGTATCCATAATCGGATTTTGATTTACATCAAGGATTGCTCCAACTGTTGTACCACCGATGACATCGCCCGTATTCATCAATGTCGTATATTCAATAGGACGGATCAAACGTGTACCGTCACTGTAACGCACGGATACGTAGGCTTCCGAATAGATATGATCCATCTTGTCTGCGGTAGTCGGTGCATCCATTCCTACGAATTCAGTGCTCAGGACCGTTGCGTTGGCTGGAATAGTTCCTGTTGTTGCGAGGGATGAAAGCGTAGAACGAAAATGCGTTCTTGCTGCGTTGGATGTTTTCGGCGTCGCTCCCGCATTTGTAAGAGAAGCAGATACGTTGGCATCATCACTCAAATTAATCGATTTGATTTTTAATGCTTTATTAGCATCAATTTCGATACCGCCGCCCGCATCCGGGTTTCCATCTTTATCTAAAGATTGAAGTAAAATTAGTAAGTTGGTTGTTTTTGTTCCATCAATACCGTCATTGCTAAGATCGAGAGGAGTGATTGTTGATGCACCTTCTGTTTCTCCGATCAAAATACCGTTGGCATCTCCGAGATAAAATTTGACGGTTTGCCCTTTTTCGTATTTAAATGTTCCGGCCGCATCGGTAGTCCCTTTTTGATTACCGCTGACATAATAAAGCCCTTTTACGGGACTATCGACGAATGTCCCGGTTTGGACGTTTGAATCGTCACTGTTGCATCCTATAAGAAACGATGCACCTAAAATAGCTGAAACAGCTGCGAAAGAATAAGTCCGTAAACGCATGATGTAATCCCTCTCGTGATTTTTTGAAAGCGGAGAATGGTATGGATTGAGAATTACATTTTTATTACTGTAATGTTATCGTTTTGTAACATGATTCGTTTAGGATCAACGGAGTTGGCGTACATTATCTTGCGGTTTCAACAGCAAGCGGAGATTGACTGTCGAATTTGACGTAGATCAGTCGACGTGAAGAGGAGTCGTAAATACGAAACAATGCACACTCTTTTCCAATAATGTCGCTGTGAATGAGATAGCGTTTATCGCCATCGATCGGAAGTGATATAGGCGATGCGGATTCCAACCGTATCAAGGTGTGTCCTTCTTGCAGGACTGCCCATACGACATAAGGATGATCGATACCGTACAAAGAGTGTTCCGATCCGATCAAAGAGGCGGTAATATAATTTTTTCCGCCGTTCGTTTGCAGTATCAATGTTTTAACACGGTCAAAATCGCTCCGTATAAGCGATACGACTCTATTTTTTTGGGAGAGGTGTTTTGCTTTAGCCTGATAAAAATCGACTTGGGTACGCAGATTGTCGATCGTACCGAAGAGTAAAACAGTAATGAGTCCGAATAAAACGATGGATATCAGTAACTCGATCAGGGTAAATGCCGTCCGTTTCACAGATTCCCTCCACCGATACGGAAAATGGTTTTTCGGCTGTTTGGGCTTTCGATGTGAATTTTTTGCAAGGAGAGCGTATATCCGCTCAGCGAAGCACCGGTAGAGGTACGTATATCGCTTCCCATCATGGGATCGATGATTTCGGCAGGAAAACGTTTGATCGTGAACGTGTAGGACTTCAGTGCCTCGGAAATTTCAGGATTATCGATCGTATAGCGTCCTTGTAGAAGTTCATAGGCATCCTGAGTATCGCTAATATTATCTGATATCATACTGCTGATGAGACCGCTCAGCAAAGATTCGTCATACGTTTCGATGATACGGGCACTGTGTTTTGAGGAGCTTGAAACGGCTTGTAACAGAGCAAGAGCCGTAATCGAAGCAAGTACTACCGCGACCAGTGTCTCCATAAGGGAAAAAGCTTTATTCGCGCGCATAATCATCACTATTTAGAGGATAGCGTGCGGCGGATAAGAGCTCCTCTTTTAAACGCTCTTCGCTTTGAGTGACAAACGGTTCATCTCCTCCCAACGGTGTATAGAGATAAAAAGTACCGCCGCTTTTGAGCAAGAGAAACGTGGATGTCCCGTCCGGGTAGAGGGTGTATTCGAAGCATCCTTGGACCATTTTGTCTTTTTCATCGGAGACAACCGCTTCCAGAGGTTCAAGATCGCCGAAACGGTTGAACCCGTATCGTTGGATCGACTGGTGTGCCGGGAGCTTGAGAATCGAAGACGATTGCGTTTCACCGGTATAAATACGGCAACTCTCGCACTCGTTGTCGCACAAAAGACGGAGTTTTCCATTGTAGTCCAATGCCAAAAGGGCTTTTTTGATTCCGTTAAGAGAAATGTTCGATGAGGTCACTTTTTCGGCCTTGATAGAAAAAATGCCTATGGAATAGACGATACCGACGATGGTCATAACGATCAGCAATTCAAAAAGGCTCATCCCGCGCCGGGCAGATCGCATCAGTGGCACTCGGAGAGTTTTTGATCCTTATCGGCATCTTTTCCGCCTTCTTTACCATCGCTTCCCAAAGAGATCAATTCGATAGCATCATCGGTATTGAGATACAGATAGTTTCGTCCCCACGGGTCTTTCGGAAGATTTTTACCTTCGATATAACCGCTGGAAGAGTAACCGGTATAGGTATCGGGATCGGGATTGTCGATCAGTGCTTTCAGCCCCTCTTCGGTCGTAGGGTAACTGCCGTTGTCCACTTTGAACATTTTAAGGCTTTCATTTAGGCTTTTCATCTGAACACACACCAATTTTTGTTTGGCTTCCTCGCTTTTGCCCGTAATATTCGGAATTACAAATGCTGCCAACAATCCCAAAATGATGATTACAACCATGATTTCTATCAGGGTAAATCCTCTGCGTACGCGTCTGCTCGTCATGCTTAATTCTCCGTGCTATATGTGAAAATATGCTTGAATTATAACGATTTGAGGATACGGCGTTCGTAATCTTTGTAACATTTGCTTTGTTAAGCTTCTGCTTATAAAACATGCAAAAAGATGAATTTTCGGATGAACAGACGCGGAATCGTCCTCATGATGACACTGTTGCTAATCACCGTAATGATGGGGATCGTTACTTTGGTATTACACAAAAATTCGCATCTTTCGGAACTGGCGGACAGAGGTTTTGTACAGACGTCGTCAATGCGTATCGTCAATGAACTCGAAAGCCAACTCCCTTCCTTGCTTTCAAACGTCAAGACGGCTGAAGATCTCGATATCGCGATGCGCATTCCGTTTCGAATCGAATCGGACAAACGAGATTTTATTTTGAACGCTACCCTGGCATCTCCTTATACCAAGCTCAATATCAATCGGCTCGTGAACGAAGATGGGACGATAAACGAAGCGTATATGAAAGCCTATATGCGGATTTTCGAACTCTATCCGATCAGCGACAGCGATACGTTTACAAAACTCATATTAGATAGTATTGATACGGATTATACGGAACGATTTGCCCAAAGCGAGATCGGGTGGAACCGCCCCGATTTTAAAAACGGTGCCATCGCCGATATGAATCAGTTTGAAGAGATTGTCGAGCGTTATCTGGCATTGACGCGGGATAAAAGCATTCTGCGGATACCGTGGAAAAAATATATCGGTTTTGAAGGGGAACGCGTCGATTTGAATGCGGCGAATCCTGAAACGCTTTCACTGATATTGCCGAATCTTTCTGCCGAAAAAGTGCGTCAGATGACTCTGTATCGAACGAAGGCATTTACGTCGAAAGAGGAAGCGGTGAGTGCGGAAGGTTCATTGTCCGATGTATTCGATACCTATTTTTTTGTATATGACGACACGCTCTCGTACGATCTTGTATGCGATCTGCATCTAGAAGAAAACAGCCGTTCGCAACACATCGTGTTTCAATACAACGTTTTAGAGAAAAAAATTCATGATGTCGAGTTCTTGTAAATGCGGATAAACAGCAACTTCATTACGGTAACGAAACAGATTGTACGTTCATATTGTCGTCGTTTACCGCAATTGGCACAGTGGCTGTGTCCGCCTCGGCCCCTTTACTATCTCGGTGAAAGAGAAACGTCTCCCGAAAGCAATGCGCTAGCGGTTATTCCGCCTAGCGAATATTGGGCTATGGAAGCCTCGTTAAACGTCTCATCGTCTTCCGAGGCGATCCGCTATGCCGCCGCGCTCTTTGATCTGGGATCACACTATCGGTATCAGGCCAAAAAAACGGGCGAGAACCGTTTTGTGTTGATCGCGTACGACCCTGCACGAATCAATGAGAAATGGCCGGACCTCATCGAGCGTTCCGAAAGGCTCAGAGTGACGTTTGCGCAGTGGATTTTTGACGATGAACCTAACCCGATCCGCTTGCCTAACGGACGCTATCTAAGTTGTTCTGATGGGATTGTGGTCGAGATGGACGGGGCGTATGTGAATACCGAACACGCGCTTGATCTGAGTGAAAGTCTGCAACGCCCCAGATACGATTATCCGAGTTTTTCCGCCGAAGCCGTCTCTTCGGGAACGATCTCTCCGAAAACGTTGAAAATGACAGCGGTTGTTTTAGCGCTTTTTCTTATCAATATCGGTCTTCAAATTTTTCAGACGCATACGGCAACGCGACAATTGATCCAGCGCTACGATACGCTTCTTGAATCGTCTCATCTCAGCAGTACGTCGATCGAACGGGAGGTGATATTGGATTCTTTGAAGCACAAAGAGGAGAAACAGCTTCGACTGCGCGAACAATGTTTTAAACTCAAGGATATCCCTATGGCAACATGGAAGGAAGGACCGCAGTCTCTTCCAAAACCTTCTGCGGCTTTGGCAGGAATAGTCCTGATTCCGGGCTCGAAACCCGGCGAGGCGAATCAGCTGCTGATCGACGGCAAAGTAAACGGTGCTGAGAGTGTACCGCCAGAAGAGAGTTTTCAGGAGTTGAGCTATGAGGGAAATATCCTAAAAGTGCTCGTGAACACAGACAGGGGCGAAACCCTAAAGCACGAGTTTGCTAAACGGTTTAAAAAAGCCCGTTTTCAACAAACAGGCCATCGTTTGGAGGTTCGACTGCCATGAAAAATCCCGCTCAAAAATCGTTGCTTATCGGTGTCGGTTTTCTCAGTGTTTTGATCGTATCGGGTGTTATCGGTTTGGTATGGGAAAATAGCCGTTATAACGAAATATTGGACTCATATACACAGCTGCAACGTCAGGCCCAAGAATACGAACGGATCAAAGAACGTCATTCGATTGCGTCATCGCAGGAGACCTTTGATTTTTTAAAACATCATCCGAAGCTTTTAAAAGAGGAGAAACGCGGAGGGAACTACGTTTTCGAATTCGATAATCTCTCCGCATCGGAATTCGATCGGATAACTAATAAAATTCTCAATTCGATGTTGACCGTCAAAAAATTGAGCCTGAAGAAAAACGGAAGTTCAAAAGGTTCGATCAGCGTGGAGATCGAATCGTGAAGCGCTTAGTTTATCTGCTTTATATTCTTGCGGTGCTTATCGTACTGATTCCGAAAGAAAAACTCTATTACACGATGGAGCGGTCGCTGGAACCGTATCATCTCTATTTTGCGAACGAAACTTTGAATAACCGATTTTTTTATTTTGATGCGGACGGGGTGAGTGTAATCCTCGATCATTCTGCGATTGCGACGATAGAGCGGATACGGATTGCTCCGTGGATCGTCTCGAACCGGCTGGTATTTAGTTCGATTGAAGTATCTCCCGAATACAAACTCTTTTTCCCCGGCAAGATTGATGAGATCGAGTTTGTCTATTCGCTGATCCATCCGCTAAGCATCCGGATCGAAGGGCGGGGCGAATTTGGGGAGTGTCACGGCATCATCGATCCGATTAAGGGAAAAATACGCCTCGAATTTGACCGGACGGCACAGTTGCGGGCCTATGCGGTACTTGTCTCCAAACTCCGCGCGGAAAAGGAGAAGCTTGTCTATGAATCCGATTTTTAACGAGAGCTTTCTAAGCCGTTTTAACACCTATGCTCTCCCGGTTGCGGTGATATGGACGCTGAGCTCTGCGGGAAGTATGTTTCTGTCCTCCGCACCGCAAGAAGGGTATGCTCAAAACGAGGAAGGATTTTTCGAGATATTTCGTTTCGGAGACAAGTTTGCTTTGCCTAAATACGTTCGGGGAGGGAAGGGCAAAACGGTTACGAAAACGACGCTCGTGCCGAGCCCCCATCAGGTAAAAGCGATATTCCGTTCCGAAGAGGGTTCGTTCGTGACGATCGATGACGGACGGGAGAGTCTGATCGTTCCGCTGCACGGAATCTATAAAAATACGTTTCGTCTGGTCGGGATGAACGATGAAGCGGCTATTTTTCGCGGACACGGCAAAAACTACCGTCTTCGACTCGGATATCAGGATAATCTGGAAACGGAGCAATCGGTGACGCTCACTCTGGACGATACGAATGCGGACGGAGAGGGGGAATGGCATACGATTACCCATACTCGTCTGATCGAAGGGATGAACAACATCCAAAATCTTTTAAAGACCATCTCTATCCGCGATGTACGCAGCGGAGACAAGATTGCAGGATTCAAGGTAGAACGTATCGCTTCGGATTCCGTTTTTGCACAGCTCGGGGTAATTCAAGGGGATGTGATCGAGTCGGTCAACAACAAGAAACTCGAATCGTATGCAGACGTATTGGGTGTTTATAATCAGGTACCGCACATGAAAAGCATCTGCATCACGGTAGTGCGCAATAATCAACATAAGGATCTTCTGTATGAAATCACACGCTAAATTTTTTGTGGGGTTTATTTTCACTTCCGCACTTTTGATCGCAGCTCCTCACAAACAGGAGAAGATCGCCTTGTCGGTGGATGGGATGAAGATCACCGACCTCATCAAACTGGTGGCGGCATCGACCCATCAGAATATCTTTATCGGCGAGGAGATTCCCGGTACGATCACCTATGTCGGAAACAAAGCGATTACGAAAAAAGAGCTGTACCGTCTGTTGCAGACGACACTCGAATCGAAGGGTTATACGTTGGTGGATACGGGGGGAGGATTTTTAAACGTCGTCAAGATAGCGGATGCTACGCAGATGAATCTGCCGTTTATGGAAAAAAGCGATATTCCGCAGATGCAGACGCGGATTTTCAATTCCCATTTCTCGACGGCGGAGAGTATGGGGACGAAGATCAAACATTTTCTGAGTAAAAACGGCAAGATTACCTTCTCAAAAGAGTCCAATGACGTGATCGTGACCGATTTCCCGGATACGATAGCGACGATCGAAAGAGCGATGAAAGTGTTGGATGTGCAAGATGCGACGATTGCCAATACTACCCATGTTATTCCGCTCAAAAACGCGGATGCCAAATCGCTGGTGACGACGCTTAACACGATCATCGGGAAGATGACTCTGATCCCCGGACAGCAACCGCCGAGCATCACGAGCGACGATGCGACCAATTCTTTGGTGATTATCAGCAGCGACGAACTCTATAAAAGTCTCGAGAAGACGGTTATCAGCCTCGATCATGACCGTCAGCAGGTATACGTTCGGGCGAAGATCATCGAGATCAGCGAGAACCGTTCCAAAGAGGTGGGAATCAAATACGGTCTTTCGGGGGGGAGTGTCGGTTCCAACGGAATGCTGTCGTTTGATACGTCGCTGGGGGATGGTACGGTGTCGGCGGTATCGCTTGATTCGGCACTGGTCAATGCCATCAGTATACCGACGCTTACGAGCGGGATCGCTTTGGGGGCGAACATCGCCCTTTTAAATACGAACGGAGCGGCAGATATCCTCTCGGAGCCCTCTATCTTGTGTATCGACAATCAGGAATCTTCCATCTATGTCGGTAAAACCGAATCGATCAGTTCGGGGACGACGCTGACGGGAACCGGACTGACGCAGGAGAACTATACCCGTCAGGATATCGGTCTGACTCTCAAGATCAAGCCCCGTCTCTCCAATGACAACAAAGTCCTCTTGGCGGTCAATGCAAAACTCGAAGATATCGAACCTAACTCCATCGTAGACCGTCCGAGTACAACGAAGAGGGAAGTGCTAACTTCGGCAATAGTCAATAACGGTGAAAGCGTCATCATCGGGGGATTGATCCGCGAAAAAAACGATCATGTCGATACCAAGGTTCCTCTGCTCGGAGATATTCCGGTACTGGGGAATCTGTTTAAAGATACATCCAACGCTCAGGACAAGATCAATCTCGTCATTATTCTGACCCCTTATATCGTTGAAAAGAGCGGCGATCTGAGCGGACTTCGCCATCAGCTCAGCGAGCTCGATGCCATCGAAGCGAAATATGTCGACAACATAACCAAAAATATTGAGAAAAAAGCCGATTCGAACCGATGATAACACTACCGTATTTGGATGAAACACGTATCGGATTTTATTGTCCCGATGAGGTCGATGTCGCTTTGTGCATCCGCTACTCCCTTTTGTTCTGCCGTTATGAAGAGGAGGCATACGCAATCGTCCCCGAAACGGAAAATACGGGTGCCTTGCAGCTCTACAACAAACTGGGCATGGAGTATCCGCTTGCGCGTTTGGGTAACGAGGGATACGAAAATCTCTATTTGAAGTTCTTGGAATACCGCACCGACAGTGAGATATCCCAAAGTACGGCCCATTCGGCCGAGCTGATCGACGAAGAGCTCTCCCTCGTCGATTTCATCAAAAATTCGGCCGATTTGCTCACCAGTGAAGAGTCCGCACCGATTATCAAATTCGTCAATACGATTTTTTATCAGGCAATCAAGCGCAAAGCGAGCGATATCCATATCGAGACCCATGAGAAAAAAGGGGAGGTTCGTTTCCGGATCGACGGCGCTCTGATCAAACATATCGATCTGGACAAAAATATCATCGATCTGATTATCAGCCGGATCAAGGTTATCTCCGCACTCGATATCTCCGAAAAGCGGCTTCCGCAGGACGGACGGACACAGGTTAAAGTTGCCGGGAAAAATCTCGACATCCGGGTATCGGTTCTGCCGACGTACCACGGTGAGCGGGTCGTACTGCGATTACTGATGCAGGCATCGTCAATCCCGACACTAAGCGAACTCGGGTTCGACGACTCCACGACGGCGCAGTTTGAAGAGCTGCTCAAATTTTCCCACGGAATCATTCTCGTAACCGGACCGACCGGAAGCGGAAAATCGACGACGCTTCATTCGTTTTTACAGCAGTTGGCAACACCGGAGAAAAATATCCTTTCGATCGAGGACCCGGTCGAATACGATGCGCCGCATGTGAGCCAAATCGCCGTCAATACCAAAGCGGGGTTGACGTTTGCAAGCGGTTTGCGCTCTATTTTACGTCAGGACCCGGATGTCATCATGGTCGGTGAGATACGCGATTCCGAAACGGCGCAGATAGCGACTCAGGCGGCGATGACGGGGCATTTGGTCCTCTCGACTCTTCATACGAACAATGCTACTGCCGCTATCACCCGTCTTTCAGACATGGGGATCGATAAGTTTCTGATCACTTCGACGCTGCTTGGAGTATTGGCACAGCGGCTGGTTCGCCGCTTGTGTCCGCATTGCAAAGAGACGGTGATTCTCAGCGATGCGGAGGCGGACGATCTGCATATCGAGTATGGCGTGAAGGTTTCCAAACCCAGAGGATGCAGCGAATGTCACCATACGGGCTACAGCGGACGCATAGCGATCGGAGAGTTTATGCTGATCGACGATGCGCTTAGGGAGGTGCTCAAAAGCGCCCAGAACGACCATGAAATCCGCCAAATGATGAAAGAACGCGGGATGAAGCTTCTCCCCGATCAGCTGATCGGACTGCTTAGAGAAGGGATTACGAGTTTTGACGAGATCATCCGTGTCGGAGTACGGGAAGCCTGATGGAGTTTTTTTATAAAGGGATCGATACTTCGGGAAAACCGGTCAAGTCTGCGATTGAAGCGGCTAATCTCGACGACGCGAAAAAAAGGCTTAAAGCCCAGGGGATTTTATTTTCCGATATTTCACTGAATGCATCTGCCATGGGAGCCGTTTTATCCCTCTTCAAGCGTAAAGAGATACCGACATCTTTGCTCTCGACGCTGAGCCGTGATATTGCCGTCTACCTAAACGCCGGGATTCCGTTGGTACGCGCGTTGAGTCTGATGAAATACCAACACGAACACAACAGCCGTTTGCAGCGTTTTTATGAGACGCTGATCGCTTCGATCCATGAGGGAAAAAGCTTTGCTCAGGCATTGGAAAATCAGGATTTTTTTACTCTGCCGACGTTTTATATCGGAACGTTGAAAATATCGGAGGACAGGGGGATATTGGCCGAAGTATTAAATGAACTCTCTTCGTATCTGTCAGTACAGGAGAAGATCAACAAACAGCTTCGGCAGGCAATGATCTATCCCTCTTTTATTATTGTGGTTTCGATTTTGATGCTCTCGTTTATGCTCAGTGTAGTGGTGCCGAAGATTACATCGGTCTTCGAGACGACGGGGCAGGCGTTACCGACTCTGACGCAGTGGATCATCGATCTTTCGAACCTTTTTGCACAATACTGGTTTGTGATGTTGGCAGGTATTACGATGCTCAGCGGATGGTTCATTTATCAGATGGCACGTAATCATACGTTTAAAAAAAGGATACACCGATTTTTACTCAACTTTCCGGTCATTGGAAAAATGATCGAAACCGGAGATCTGGCACGTTTTTGCACCATTTCGGCTTTGTTGATCCGTTCGGGAATTCCTGTTGTCAATACGATCAAACTCTCTTGTATTACCCTCTCTTCCGAAGTGATCAAAGAGGTATTCGAAGAGGCATCGGGCAAAATTGTGGAAGGGGCTTCATTGTCCAAAGCATTGCATCAAAACACTTTTTATCCAATCGATTCGTCTTTTATCGAAGCCGTATCGATCGGAGAAGAGACGAGTGAGGTCTCTTCGATGCTCGAACATCTCGCACAGTTGTATATGGAGGCGAACCGAGAACGAATCGGTGTTTTTCTGGCTTTACTGGAACCGACATTGATGCTTTTGATCGGTTCGATCATCGGCGTGATCGTCACGGCGATGCTGCTGCCTATTTTTTCGCTAAATCTTGGATAAATTCTAATCATTTTGTAACCAAAACGTTATCGCGCGGTAATGATCCAATATTACACTATGTTCGAAACTATTGCACAGCAAGTGGTAGGATTTTAACAACGGGAAGCACTCTGATGAAAAAAATAGCGACGTATTCGTTATGTTTGGCCGGGATATTGGGTTTTGCAGCATGCAATAATGATTCGGATAGCGCCGTTTCTACAGGATATCTGTATGATGATGTCGTAGGCGGATTGGAATATTCTACCGAGTCGCAAAGCGGTATTACGGGGAGCGACGGTAGTTTTAAATACAGACCGGGAGAAAAAGTCACTTTTAAACTCGGTAATTTGACATTGGGTAAAGCGACGAGCGCAGGTTCTACATTAACTCTTTTCGATTTAGCGACATCCGCAACAAACAGCGACGGTTCCCCTTCGAACGAAGTGGTCAATATGGCATTGTTACTTCAATCGCTTGACAGCGACCAAGATCCGAACAACGGTATTACGATCGATAGTACTACGCGTGCACAATTTAAAACGATTGCGGCACAAACACTCGGCGGCGGCAGCGATGTTACTCAGATCATCCATAGCGATGCGAACCTACCGTCCGTTACCATCAAAGACACAGATGTAGCTACCGATCACTTGTTGACGACGGTTGCAAAAGTCAAAGGGGCGACAGGGTTGACGACGCAGACGTACAGCTCCGGCAATATCACCGAGGTTACCAAATATACCGTCGATACGACCGGTTATGATCTCGATTACGCACTCAACGCCAAAACATCCAAACTCCCATTGGCAGTCGGTTCAGGGCTACGTCTAAAATCGAACTCCAACGGTACGATGGTATTTTACGGTATTACCGACCGCGGTGCCAACGGCGATGCTCCTGAAGGGGGTACGACGGATGTAACGATCAAAACTGCCAGCGATACGTATACGTTGAGTAAATCGTTCCCGATTCCGGCGTATGCGCCGAAAATCGCTGAGATTACTGTGAAAAACGGTAAAGCGACGGTTACGAAAACGATCGATCTGAAAGCCGATGCATCGACTAAAATGAGCGGATTGCCGTTACCTATCGGTACGACGGGATCGACAAGCGAGGTAGGGTTGAGCGCCGATTTGACATCGGTACTTCCGTTTGATGTTAACGGAATCGATCCTGAGGGGATCGATATCGACGGTAACGGAAATTTGTGGATCAGTGACGAGTACGGACCGTTCATTGCAAAAGTCGACCCGACGACAGGTATTGTCTTGCAAAAATTTATCCCGGGTGATGCGACGAATCCGCTTCCGGATATGTTGAAAAACCGTGTTCCTAACCGCGGAATGGAGGGGCTCTCTATCGATCAATCGACCGGATTGGTGTATGCAATCGTTCAAACTCCGCTTGATACGAATACCGATACAGAGTACAAAGGAGACGATACTTATTTGACGTTGGTCGAGCTTAATCCGGCGACAAAAGAGGTAAATCTATATGCCGTTCCGTTCGATAAATACAATTCTTCGACCAATCCGACCGGTTTTAAAGCCAGTAAGGTGAAAGTAGGGGACTTGACCTCTTTGGGTAACGGTAAATTCTTGATGATAGAGCAAGGTTCGAACGGTTCAGGCGATTTGATGAACAACATCGTCTTATTTGATATCTCCGGTGCGACGAAAATCGATTCATCAATGTATGCCGGACAATCGGGTTTAAAAAATATCAGCGGAATTACCCCTGCGACACGGACATTTATCGCCAATCTTCGCGATTTCGGATGGCTTCCTGAAAAAGCGGAAGGTCTGACGTTGATCGATAGTCAAACGATTGCTATCTCTAATGACAACGATTTCGGTATGGCGGCAGTGGCAAGTTGTAAAGTAAACGGTGTTGATACCGAACTTGATCCGAAAAAATTGAGACTCGATCTTACTGCATCAGTACCGAATCAGCTCAGTACGACCGAAAGCGTTACGTGCGACAGCGGAACAGTGAGCTACGGAATCATAAGCAATAGCGAACAAGAACGCCGCACCCGTCTATGGGTCATTAAACTCTCCAAACCCGCTACGGATTTTTAACTTCTATTTTTCTCCGTCTCTGCGTTGTGCAGAGACATCCACGTTTTTTGATCTCTTTTATATGGCAAATCGGTTAGAATTTTGTTGACTTGAAACATAATTTAGTACGTGATCAGAAGGATATATATAATGGCAACAGGGTTGGAATGGGACGAATCGTATCGATTGGGAATCGAGGGGATCGATCTTCAACACATACGGCTTTTTGAGATAGTAGGACGCATTGCCGCACTCGATGCGATCAGCTCTACAAAAGAGCAGCTTAAAGAGATACTGGGCGAATTGAGCGATTACATGCGGGAGCATTTTCGCGATGAAGAGAAATATATGCAAAGCATCAAATACCCCGACTACGAATATCATCATAAATTGCACAACGAAATCATCGATTTTGTCAAAACGTCCGTTTCCAATGCCCCCAGCATCGCAATGATACAGACCAAACTCAAATTTATTATTAAAAAAGCATTGATCGATCATATAGTCCAAGAAGATACGAAAATTAAATTGTATGCCTTAAAAGCCAATACATTTGAAGATGATTGCGTTATTGATTTGATTGGATAAATTTGTGTAATGATTGGTTGCGGAAACAGGATTTGAACCTATGACCTCGAGGTTATGAGCCTCGCGAGCTACCGTGCTGCTCTATTCCGCGACATTTGAAGCTATATCAAAAAAGAAGTGTTTTAAATATTAGAAGAAATAATATCTAGTATTGGTTGCGGAAGCAGGATTTGAACCTACGACCTTCGGGTTATGAGCCCGACGAGCTACCGGACTGCTCTATTCCGCGGTATAAAATATGGATGGGGTAGAGGGATTCGAACCCCCGGGTGACTGGACCAAAACCAGTTGCCTTACCGCTTGGCGATACCCCAACAATCTCGCTTGGAGGCCGAAATTATAGACATTTTTTAAAGAAATGTCAAGTGCTTCGCAAACAACGGAAGAAAAAAAGATCATTTTTAGCGTTGTGATAGATTTTTAATCCTTTTGCTCTATAATTGCCCAACTATATTAATAATAAAAGAGTTTTAAATGTCAGCAGTCCAACGGGTTTTAGATGCAATCGAAGAGTTTAAAAAAGGGCGGATGGTCATCATGGCAGATGACGAAGATCGCGAAAATGAAGGGGATTTGGTTTATGCTTCCGTTTTTTCTACCCCGGATCACGTCAATTTCATGGCGACACATGCAAAAGGGCTGATTTGTGTCTCTATCAATCCTGCCATCGCTAAACGGCTGAATTTGGAGCCGATGGTAAAATCCAATACTTCCATGCATGAAACCGCTTTTACGATTTCAGTCGACGCTACGGCGGCGACAACAGGGATTTCGACCTATGAACGGGATATGACGATCAAAATATTGGCGAATCCTTTGTCCAATCCTTCTGAACTGGTTGCTCCCGGTCATATATTTCCCCTCATTGCCAAAGAAGGCGGTACTCTGGTACGAATCGGACATACCGAAGGTTCTATCGACCTGTGCCGTTTGGCGGGACTTGCCGAATCGGCGGTTATTTGCGAGATAATGAAAGAAGACGGTACGATGGCACGCCGTGACGACTTGGATATCTTTGCCGCCAAACATAATCTCAAAACGGTGTATATTTCGGATATTGTCGAATTTCGTCTTGCCAATGAGACATTGGTAAAAGCGATTTCGGAAGAGGAAATCGAATTTTTCGGTGTACATGTCAAAAAATACGAGTTTGCGGATCATCAAGATAACAGACATACGGCAATCGTTTTTTACAAAGCAGGTGAGACGGCAAACGTCAAAGTTCATAATGTCGTGCCGGATATTGATCTGCTCTTGAATCAAAGCAAATACGCTCATCTCATCGATTCGATCAATTATCTCAAACACAACAGCGGAGTTTTGCTCTTTATCAATAAACCCCACCATCAACAAATAAATATGAAAGAGTACGGCATCGGAGCCCAAATCCTGAAATCTTTAGGAGTCAGACACATGCGCCTGATCGCAGAGTCGAAAATTTCCGATTTCGCGGGATTATGCGGATTCGGATTGGATGTTGTTGAGACAATTAATCCCACCGATGAACGTTAGTTGTTATTAAGGCGAGTGAGTTTAGAATTTCTCAGTACTGAAACGGAGGTATTTTTATGAAATTGAAATCAATTGCAAAAACTTTTTTGATTGCCGGAATGTTTAGCTTGGTCGCTATAGAGTTTACCGGATGCGGTGCCGCACATACTGCCATCAAAAAACGGAATCTCGATGTACAGACGAAAATGTCGGAGACGATCTTTTTGGAGCCTACAGAACCGAATCAGCGTGTTATATATGTTGATGTGCGCAATACCTCGGACAAAGATATCAATGTCAAGGAAAGTATCGTAAGTGCCTTGATATCGCACGGCTATACGGTCACTACGAGTCCTCAAAAAGCCAATTTCATGCTTCAGGCAAACGTGTTGCAAGTAGGGAAAACCGATTTGCGTGAAGCTCAAAATGCACTAGACGGAGGATTTGGAGGAGCCGTTTTGGGCGCTGCCGCCGGATATGCGATGCATGATTCGGGACGCAATGCGGCTGCAGGAGGCTTGATCGGTGCGGCGCTGGGCGTCGTCGGGGATGCCTTGGTGGATGATACATTCTACAGCATGATTACCGACGTTCAAATCCGCGAACGTCCGCTAGCGGGTGAGATGATTACACAGACTCAGGCCGCTAACATTAAACAAGGAAGTTCTACCAACGTCCAACAAAATATCCAAGGCGGGAGCGTCGAATGGAAAACGTATCGTACCCGTGTTGTGAGTACGGCCAATAAAGTGAATCTTGATTTTGAAGAGGCGCAGCCTGCATTACAGGATGCTCTTGCTAAATCGCTTTCAGGACTTTTTTAATCGTATCTGCCCCATGAAGGGGTAGATTAGCTTCGTTACGCTGAATCCTACTAAAATCCCCGTACAATCTGCAATCAGGTCTTCTACAGACGAAAACCGTGTCGGCAAAAATGCTTGAACGACTTCAATACCGATGCCGTATGCTATCAGACTGAATGTCATACGTTGAACGCTATGGCGATATGAGAGTGTATACAGCACATACAAAACAAAAAAAGCAGCGGCATGATTGATCAGGTCGCTGACCGATACGATAGGAGGCAGGGCGGAATAGTCGGGCAGTACGGCTAACGTTGAGATGGAAAACAGAGCAGTGTAGAAAAAAAAGCGAAACAGAAGCATCAGTTCTTCATAGCTTTAATAAACGATTCGTAGATATTTTCCAATTGGAGGTCTTGTTCCAAAATTTCAGTATTGTCCTGTACCATATAATGTTCGAGGACGGCGACACGACGAAGAAGATATTCGAACATCTCTTTGTTGATGTCGGGGAGTTTGTTGTGGCTGAAAGGGTCTTTGTCCCGACCTTTTTGGATAACGTGTGCCGGAATACCGATAGCGGTGCTGTTGTCGGGAACTTCGCGTACGACAACGGAGTTGGCGCCGATTTTAGAATTGGTTCCGATTGTGATATTTCCCAAAACTTTTGCACCCGAGCCGATAACGACGCCGCTTTTGATCGTCGGATGGCGTTTTCCCGGAGTAAGGCTAACCCCGCCGAGGGTGACGCCCTGATAAATAAGGACATCGTCTTCGATGACGGTCGTTTGGCCGATCACGACGCCGAAACCGTGATCGATGAAAACACGTCGCCCGATCGTAGCACCCGGATGAATATCGATATTGGTCAAGATTTGGTTGAATCCCATCAGAATACGGGCAATGGAGCGGAAACCTTTGCGATAGAGGCGGCTTGAGATGCGGTACCAGAAAATGGCCCACACACCCGGATAGTTGAAAAAGAGTTCGATTCTGGAACTGATGGCGGGATCATTTTTATAAACGTTCGAAAAATCTTCGGCTATTTCTGAAAAAAGTCCCAAATTCAATCCTTAGCGTGTGGTTCGCAGATACCCGTTTTGGTAGAGATACATTTCGAGTTTTTGAAGTGTATCACTTTTTTCTTCTTCTGTCCTAAAATCGCTCACGGCAAGTTTATTTTTAAGGTTAGTGAGAAGTTTAGAGGCATCGTATCCGATGTCTTCGAGAATATTGAGAACATTGTCCGATTCGGTAAAGTTTTCGATCTCGTATCCGGTATCGTTGATCAAAATCGTACACTCGCTCGGATGGGTGAAAAGGTTGTGATTCATCCCTAACGTTTCCTGATAGGCACCGACGTTAAAGAACGCTAGAAAATACTCTTCTTCATCCAGATCGATGTCGTGCAGATAGAGCGGAGTCTCAGGTTTGAACCGAATCTCGCCGTCGCTGTCGCAGGTGATATCCCACAAACTCGCGGCACGGATCGCCGGAATATCGAGACGATCCAGCGGCATGATCGGGAATTGCTGTTGTAAGCCCCAATAATCGGGGATACTTTGGAAAATAGAACTGTTAATCAAATAGCGCTCTTGCAGTTTGACCTGTAAACGTTCGATCTCGGGCATCGGATTATCCTGAGAAAGATAGAGCGATTTTTTAATGATCTGATGAACCAAAATCTCTGCATTTGAGCGGTCTTGCAAGTCGATGTGACCAAGATTGAACAGGGTCAAAAGCGATTCCATATGATCCAGCGCATCATGCATATACTCGATGCAGGTACGCGGAGAGAGGAGGGAGTTTAGTTCGCGAAGCTCTTCGATCAACGGCGGATTGTTCTCTTTGAGCTTGAGCGATTTAGCCTGATAATCGTGTGAGAAAAGCTCTAAAACCGGAGCGATCAACACAGAGTGCGAGGCAACGATAAAACGTCCCGATTCGGTAAAAATATCGGGGTGAGCGACACCTTTGGCATTCATAATTTCACGAAGAAGGAAAACGACACTGTTAGAGAACTCTTCGAGGGTATAGTTACGCATTCGGGTAGAAGTGTGCTGGGAATACTCGACCGCGAGACCTCCCCCGATATTGATGGCACGCAGATTGTCGGCACCCATCTTTTTCAACTCGGCGTATATATTTCCCGCTTCGCGCAATACCCGCTTAAGCGGAGCGATATCCTGCATCTGGCTTCCGATATGAAAATGGATCATCGAAAAATGCTCCAACATCTTGTTTTCCTGGAGCATCAGCATCGCTTCGATCAGTTCGGTAGAGGTAAGACCGAATTTAGCGTTCATCCCGCTGCTTTTCGCCCAAATACCGCTCCCCTCGGACTGGAGACGGACGCGGATACCGATATTCGGTACTTTTAGGCCGCAGGATTGGGCGACGTCGATGATCCACTCCAGCTCGCCAAGCCCTTCGATGGTGATCGTAATATTATGTCCTATGTGAGCGGCCATAAATCCGAGCGTTACCATCTCTTCGTCTTTGAATCCGTTGACGGTGATCGGCGAGCCGATAGGGGTCTTGGCCATCGCCAGTGCAAGTTCTGCTTTCGACCCGGCTTCCAGACCGTAGCTGTATTTCTCACCGTGTTCTACGATGGCATCGACCGCTTCGGGAAATTGATTGACTTTCAGCGGGAACACGGCGTGGAATTTTCCGGTATAGTCGTTCTCAAAAATAGCGCGGCGGAAGTTGGAATAGAGCGCATCGATCTGTTTGCCGATCAGGTGGGGAAACCGGAGTATCAATGGTCCGCGCAGGTTGGTTTTTCGGATTTGTTGGGTGATCTCGATCAAGGAAGGGGAACTTTTATAATTAACTTTGATCTTTCCCTGATCGATCATAAAGTTGTTTTCGCCCCAGATGTCTATACCGTATGTTTTCATCTCATGTTCCTTATGCAAAAAAATCGCTCAACGGGATAAGCGATTCGGTCTTTTCGACCAGATCTTTGACCCATATGCTGTTTTGGGTCAACTCATTTTCTCCGATAACGGCGCAATAGCGGGCATTGACCCGGTCGGCACCTTTGAGATGGGCTTTGAGGCTTCGCGGCTCGTATTCGACGACTCCCTTGGTACTGCGGCGTACTTTTTCGGCCGCCAGTAAAACGCTTTGGATCGCTTCGGGATCCAAAGTCCCCAGATAATACCCCTCGCGTTGAGCCTCAGGCATTACGATAAGCTCCATGAGCCGTTCGATTCCCAATGCAAAACCCACTGCCGGAGTCGGTTTGCCGTCTAGAAATTCGATGAGCCGGTCATAGCGTCCGCCGCCTGCAATGGCGCTTTGGCTCCCGATATTGTCGCTGACGAACTCGAATGCCGTTTTGGAATAGTAATCCAGTCCTCGAACCAGATTCGTATCGATCTCATAGGCGATGGCGTGATTGTCCAAAATCTGTTTTAGGGTATCGAAATCGTTTTGGCACTCGCCGCAGAGGTTGTCAATCAGTTTCGGCGCATTGACGTACAGACTTTGGCACGTCTCGTTTTTACAATCGAGAACACGGATCGGATTCGTCGATTTACGGCGGACACAGTCGCCGCAGATCGCGTCGCCGCACGATTCGATGAACGAAACCAATTTTTCGCGATAGGCAGGCATACAGTGTTGATCACCCAGCGAATTGAGTTTCAGCCGATAGCCGATGCCGAGCGCTTTTAAGATATCGGCGATCATCATGATCATCAATGCGTCTTCATAGACGGAAGCAACGCCGAAACTCTCCACTCCGAATTGGTGAAACTCTCTCAACCGCCCTTTTTGGGGACGCTCGTAACGGAACATCGGACCGTGGTAATAAAAACGGTGGATGCCCCCTTTTTTATCGAGCTTGTGTTGGACGAAAGCACGTACGACTCCGGCTGTCCCTTCCGGGCGCAGACATACGTCATTTTCACCTTTATCGGTAAATTGATACATCTCTTTGCCGACGATGTCGCTGGATTCTCCTACAGAACGTTTGAATAATGCCGTCTCTTCCAGCAGCGGCGTTTCGATGTAATGAAATCCATACCGCTTGGCGATGGTCGAGGCTGTAGTCAAAAAGTATTCGAAACGTTCATAGTCATCCGCTAAAATGTCGTTCATTCCGCGCAAAGATTGGATCATAAAGCTCCTTTGATCAAGGTGGTAATTTCTTGTGTAATTGTATCGATAGTTTGTGTCGCATCGATTACATGGGTTTGTATCCCGAGCGCAAATGCCGAAGCGATCAGGGCGTCCTGAATACGCAGCAAGTATTCGATACCGCGCGATTCGATGACATCGTGCTCTTTTTGGCTCAGACGGTGAGTCAGCTCTTCGGCACTTAATTTTAGGATAAAGACCGTATCGGGCAGCGTTCCGCCGGTTGCGAGACGGTTGAGTAAAACGAGGGTAGACTCGTCGCAAAGATCCTGTACACTGGCGTATGCCATACCGGAAACGGCGGAACGGTCACTGATGATCAGTTTGTTCATATTAGGCAATATTACACGTTCCGTATGCTCGGCGCGGTCAGCCAGGAAAAGTAGAAGTTCGGCCGTTTTGCTTTTTAGCTCTCCATGCAAAACCATACTGCGGATCTGCGTTCCGACGGCCGTTCCTCCCGGCTCTTTGGTAATCAGAGCATCAGGAAAGAGGGATGTCAAAGCTTCGATCTGGGTACTTTTCCCGGCTGTGTCAATCCCCTCTACCGCTATATACATGGTGTCGCCTCTGGCAATGTGCATGATTTCATCCCCCAAATAACATTTTGGACGGGAGGAGGGAGCAGATGTTCCGTTTTACCGTTGAATTTTAATAGATTGCGCACAATCGACGAGCTGATGAACGCATGTTTGAGTTTCGGCATCAGATAGACCGTTTCGATATTGGGATCGAGCGAATTGTTGAGATAACCGAGTTGAAGTTCGAACTCGAAATCGCTGACGGCGCGAAGGCCGCGTATCAAGACGGTAGCTCCGAGTGAATAGGCCAGTTCTACGGTCAGATTGTCAAACCCGACAACGGTGACCCGTTTTAAATCTTTAACGGCGAGTTTTACCATTTCTACCCGTTCGTCGAGGGTGAACATCGGCTTTTTTTCCTGTGATTCGGCAACGGCGATAATCACTTCGTCAAAAAGCTTT
Source organism: uncultured Sulfuricurvum sp. (assembly GCF_937936435.1). GTDB lineage: Bacteria > Campylobacterota > Campylobacteria > Campylobacterales > Sulfurimonadaceae > Sulfuricurvum. The sequence continues at coordinate 41,089 of NZ_CALDDG010000130.1, forward strand.
ATCCCCCGTTCGATAATGTCGAAATGGCCGTTCGTGATCGGATCAAAAGTTCCGGGATACAGAGCAATTTTATGCATATGTTTCCATTTCAAACGCCATCTGAACAAAGTCCCGATTGGCTACGCTAACGCTGGGTTCTCTTTGGCAGAATGCCCACGCGCTGCAAGCCGCGCTTTTAAAATTTTTCATTTATCATCCCACCGTTTGTATAAATCGTTGTCGATACCGAGAAGATCGAACCATTTTCCGATCATAAAGTTTTCCATTGCTTCAAGCGTATTTTGCTCTCCGTAATATGCAAGTACGGGAGGTGCGATGACAACTCCCATCATGGAAAGTTTATGCATGTTTTCCAATGCGATGGGAGAATAGGGGATCTCGCGCGGTGCTAAAACCAGAGTGCGGCGTTCTTTAATCATCACGGCTGCGGCACGAGTGATCAGGTTGTCGGCGATACCGCAGGCGATTTTGGCGAGGGTATTCATACTGCACGGGGTCACGATCATCGCATCGGCACCGTACGAGCCTGAAGCGACGGAAGCCCATATTTCATGGTTTTGATGGATGGTCAGGTTCTCTTCCTTTTCCAGTACGATTTGGGCATGTTCGGAGAGAATCAGATGCTTTTGAATCGTATCAGGGAGGGCTTTTAGCGTTTTGATCCCGAGATTCGCACCGCTGGCACCGCTGATTCCTACGATCACTTTCATTGAAGTTCCACCCGATTGTCTCCGATCACTTTGGCTTTTGCACGCTTTCCGTCGTTTTTTTGGACTGTAATAATATCATAGAGTGAGCCTTCTTGTGTCGCTGTCGCAATAAACTCGACGATGACGGCACCGTTTCGTACTTCTACAACGACTTTTTCATTTTTCAAGACGAGAGGAGAGGGCTCGATATTTCGGATCGTTAGAAGTTGGGAGGCTTTGAGATTGGAACGGTAACGAGACGGAATATCAGGCAGTGTGGTGAGAGGTTTATCTTTGAAGGCTTGGAAAGGGACCGATTTTAAAATAGTGTTAAATCCGGTAATCGGCTCTTTACGGAGTACTTTTTGGATCGTATGGAGCACTTCAAGGTTCCCTTGTACCGTATAATCGAGATAATGGCGAAGCCCCTGTGAATCGAGAATATAAAAAAGACCGTTGTTGTTTTGGCAGGTACGATTATCAAAGTAACCCCGTGTATCTTTGCCGATAGAAGCGATATAACCGCGTGGGTGTATAGAGATTTCATCGATTTGCATGGAAGGGTAGCATTCGAGGAGAATCCGGTGCAATTGATCTTTTATCGCGGTAAAATCGACCGGACTGTGGCGTGTAAAATTGACGTATCTGACTTTGTCCGTCTCGACGGCAATGCCGTTGAGTTCGAACGTTTTGGCGATAACGTTGGCATCGATCCGATATTGGCTCTTGTCTGCGGGGATTTTAAGAATTTCAAATTTGGAAGAGAGATCGGGAAACAGATCATTCGAAAAGACGACATCTCTTTCAAATTCGTAATTTTCCTGCAATTCATAACCGAACAAAGGTATAAAAAAAAGGAATAAGCATAGTATTTTAATCATCCGGCAATTGTAACATACGATTAAGTTGTTTTTTTATCCCGTTTAGGTTATTCTGCTGTTATATGCTAAATGAACGGTGATTCATGGTCGTGTTTAACAATAATGATTATTTGGATGAGTTAAGTACTGAAGAGAAAAGACTCATCCGTGACGAGCAGGTTAAAATCGCTTACAATCAGATTCTTCCCTCGATCGTTCCGCTCTTTATCGGTGGAGCCGCAATCGTTTATTTTTACAGTGATACGGCGGTAAAAGAATATGTTTTTTTGTGGTTTGCAATCGTATGTTTAACCCTCTTATGGCGTATTTTCTTGGTTTTTCAGTTTCGTAAACGTTCCATACTCAGTACGATTGATTGGGAATATCAATTCAATCTCATGATGCTTGTTTCCGCATTTACATGGGGAATATCGGCTTTATTTATTAATAATTCTTTGAATCCGTTCGATCAATTTTTTCTCATGTTTATGCTAGCGGGGATAGGTTCAGTGGCATCCGGCACTCTTGCGTCTCTTCCTTCTTTGGTATCTGCTTTTTTGGTAATGCTGATCGCTCCGATGTTTTTTACGATCATAGGTATTGGAGGCGATGAGCACTACGTGATGGCGGGGATGATTGCCGCTTTTTTATTGTTGTTGATTATTGCGTCGAAACGGGTTTATATCAATATCGTCAATGCACTGAAATCGAAACTGCTGCATCAAAAAGCAACGGATGCCTTGGCCCTTTCGGAAGAGCATTTCGAGACGATTTTTAAAGATGCCCCTGCCGGGATTTTTTATTATAATACCGATTTGATGATTATCGATTCCAATGCGGAGATGATGAATATTCTCCGTATCGACCGAAATATGATGATAGGTCTGGATCTCAAAGCACTTCCCGATTCCAGTCTGTATATGGCTCTGAGTAATCCTATCGGAGGACATAAAGGGTATTATGAAGGGCCCTATAAAACCAGATTTATGGGACTGGATTTGTGGATCGTTCTGCAAACTTCGCCGATTTATGATATGAAACGCAATATTATCGGAGGAGTAGCGATCGTGAACGATGTGACCGATCGCATTATGGCCGAAGAGAAAATGAAACATCAAGCCTATTTCGATGCGTTAACCGATATCCCGAATCGGATATTGCTCAAAGATCGGATCGAACAGGCATTGGCGATGTATCGTCGTACGCGCAATCTTTTGGCAATCTTGTTTTTGGATTTGGACCATTTTAAAAGTGTCAATGACTCACTGGGGCATCATGTCGGCGATATGTTGCTGATCGAGACGGCCGAACGTCTCAAACGGGTATGCCGGGAAGGGGATACGGTAGCGAGACTGGGGGGCGATGAATTTATCATATTGCTCGGACAGCTGGGAACAGACCCGCACAGTGCCGCTTCACACGCCGAGTCGGTTGCTGAAAAAATCCATCAGGCACTGGCAGTACCGTTTGTGCTTGAGTCAAATGATCCTATTGCGACGACATCGAGTATCGGGATCGCTATCGTGAGTTCCAAAGAACAAAATGCGGACGATTTGCTCAAATATGCCGATACGGCTATGTATCAGGCCAAAAAAGAGGGACGGCATACGACCCGCTTTTATCAAGAACAGATGGATCAATGGATCAAGAAACGTTTGTATATGGAGAATGGGCTGCGTCACGCAATCAAGAACGGTGAACTTGAACTTTATTATCAGCCGGTGATCGAAATCGACACCCAGAGAATTATCGGAGCCGAAGCGCTGTTGCGATGGAATCATCCGGAACTTGGATTGATTATGCCGGATGAGATTATCGATATAGCCGAAGAGAGCGGTTTGATCGTCTCTATCGGAGAATGGGTGATACAACGCGCATGCTTACAGTTATTGGAATGGAATAGCGGGCGTTTGGAAGATGAAAAAATCCAGCGGATCGCGATTAACGTCAGTGCGATCCAGTTTCGTCAAAGAGAGTTTGTCGAGAGAGTCATAGCCATTATCGCAGAGTCAGGGATCGATCCTTCGATGGTAGAGATCGAATTAACCGAATCGATCATCATCGATTCGATCGATACCGTTATCGAAAAAATGGAGAAACTTCGTGCTTTCGGCATCGGAATATCGATGGACGATTTCGGTACGGGGTATTCGTCGTTGGCATATCTCAAGCGGCTTCCGTTTACGACACTGAAAATCGACCGCAGTTTCATACGCGACATAATGAGTGATAATGACGATGCGGCATTAGTCGAGACGATACTTTCGATTGCACTGATTTTCAATCTCGACGTTATCGCCGAAGGGGTAGAGACGATAGAGCAGTTTGAATTTTTGCATCGTCATCAATGCCGCTATTTTCAGGGCTATCTGTGCAGCAAGCCGATCCGGGCCGCAAATTTCGAATTATTGCTTGAAAATGACGTACAAAGATGCCAAGCCCTATAATAGGCGTTTTTGTAATCTTTTTGTAGCTTTGTTTACACCATTTTTACACTCTTTCTGATACTATAATGCTCGAAGTTACTATCATGTTACTGTTCTGACGCTACTATAAAATCTTCATATAAAACAGCAAAATAGTGATTGCATACCGTAATAAGGGAAAAACGTGGATTATGCCGATTCCGCATCTTATCGTCTGGAAAATATTGAACGTGAAATTCGTGACGGACAGATAGCAATCGCTTTTCGTCAGCTTCCCTCGGCATTATTGACGATGATTTTTATATCCTTTCTTCTCAGCGTTATCCAATGGAGCGTTATCGACCATACGATTCTCATCGTCTGGTTAGTCTTGCAATTGGGTGTCGCTGCATGGCGTTACGGGTTGTATCGGCGGTTTGTAAGAGACTTTTCTGCCGATACGGCCGATAAGATGAAAAAAATGTTTATGAAGGGACTCGTCGTATCGTCAATCGTATTCGGCAGCGCGTCTATTTTCCTTTTTCCTTCACACGATATCGTTCACCAGGCGCTTTTATCTTTTGTATTTGCGGGGATGAGCGCAGGAGCGACTACGACGTTATCATCGCTTAAACATGCCGTAGCCGTTTTTTTAGCGCTAACCCTTTTTCCGCTGATGGTTTCGCTTATATTGGAACATACCTATACTCACACACTGATGTTTGTGATGGTCGGCCTCTTTTGGTTTATGCTTTTTGTTATTTCGAGACGCCTTTACAATTATATTCATCAATCTCTCTCTTCGAAGATGCTTTATCAAAGCACATTTAAAGAGCTGCAATGTACGGAAGAGAGGTTCACGACAATTTTTAAACAAGCTCCCGTCGGTATTTTCTACTACGATAATGCATGTGTGATTTTAGAAGTTAACAATGCAATGGCACATATTCTTAACACTTCTGAAAAGATATTGGTCGGACTCGATATGAACCATCTATCGGATAAGCGGTTAATACCGACGATTACAGCTGTGCTGAGAGGAGAAGACGGCAATTATATCGGTCCTTACCATTCGACGCTCAGCAGTCTGGACCTGCATATCGTATTGCATACATCTCCGGTGTATGACGAAGCGCGTAATATTATCGGAGGGGTCGGAATAGCGATGGACATTACCGAACGGGTTGATTCGGAAAATACGATTCGACATTTAGTCTATTATGATGCACTGACCGATATCCCGAACCGGTTTTTATTGATGGAACGGATACAACAGGCTCTAATCCGCTGCAAACGTAATCAAAACATAGCGGCTTTAATGTTCATTAATCTGGATCGTTTTAAAACGATAAACGACTCATTGGGACACAATATCGGAGATGAAATTCTAAAAGATGTTGTACAGAGGATTCAACAAAACGTTCGAGAGGAAGATACCGTTGCCCGCGTCGGCGGAGATGAGTTTGTTGTTTTGCTGTTAAACTCGGGCACGGGGTTTGAACAGGCCACTTCGAATACCGAACGCATTGCCGAAAAAATTCATCAGGCGATTGCCGTGCCGTTTCACGTTGAGGGGCATACGCTCAATGTAACGTCGAGTATCGGGATCGCTTTCGTCCAAAATGAGAATGAGAGTGCAAACGATCTGCTAAAACATGCCGATGCGGCGATGAGTCATGCCAAAAAAGAGGGGAAAAATACTACCCGTTTCTATCAAAGCCATATGGATGAATGGATTAAAAAACGGCTCTTTTTGGAACGAGAGCTGCGCCATGCGGTTGAAAACGGTGAGCTTGAACTTTATTATCAACCGGTTATCGAGATCGAAACGCGTAAAATAATCGGGGCAGAAGCGTTGTTGCGATGGAATCATCCGAAATTGGGGCTGGTGATGCCGGACGATATGATCAGCATCGCTGAAGAGAGCGGCTTGATCGTCCCCATCGGCGAATGGGTATTGCTGAGTGCATGCCGCCAGTGTGTCGAATGGAAAAGCAAGCCTCCCCGAGGTGAACAAATTACCAAAATCGCCGTGAATGTCAGTGCCTTGCAGTTTAAACAGCATAATTTTGTGGAAGATCGGAAGAGCGTCGTGTAGGGAAAGAGTGTAGATCTCGGTGGTC
>NZ_CALDDG010000131.1 GCF_937936435.1 uncultured Sulfuricurvum sp.
TGGATGACAAACCGGTTTCCGTTGAAACCGTCGTCGTCTCTACCCAACACGCACCGGATATTTCGCAGGAAAAACTTCATGCCGATATCATCGAAGAGGTGATTAAATACGTTATTCCGGCAGAATTAATGAGTCCGAACATCGTCTATCACATTAATCCGACCGGGAAATTCGTAATCGGCGGTCCGCAAGGAGATGCCGGATTGACGGGACGTAAAATCATCGTAGATACCTACGGCGGGGCATGCCCGCACGGCGGTGGAGCGTTCAGCGGAAAAGATCCGACCAAAGTGGACCGTTCGGCTGCCTATGCGGCGCGCTACGTTGCCAAAAATCTGGTTGCATCAGGTGCCTGCGAACGGGCAACCATCCAGGTTTCTTATGCCATCGGCGTTGTCAAACCGATCTCGATTATGGTTAATGCCCACGGAACCTCCGTTGTCCCTGAAGAAAAACTGGAAAGTTGTGTTAAAGAGCTCTTCAACCTGACTCCGCGCGGTATTATCGAGTCCTTGGACCTACTTCGCCCGATCTATCGTAAAACTGCGGCATACGGACATTTCGGACGTGAACTCCCCGAATTTACGTGGGAAAAAACCGACAAAGTCGATGCTATCCGTCAATACCTCGACCTTTAATTTTCTATTCCGTAACATCCTATCTATAATCTTTTAAGCCCTCCTATTTTTTTAGGTGGGTTTAAAATTCTTCTGTTATAGTTACCGATATTTATCAACCAAGGAGAATCCTATGGCAGTAGTCATTAATGATACCTGTATTAACTGCGGTGCTTGCATCGACGAGTGTCCGGTAGAAGCAATCGTTGACGAGGACGATAACCCGACAGGTGAAGAAATCTATTACGTTTACGCTGACAAATGTGTTGAATGTGTAGGTCACCATGACGAGCCTGCGTGTGCAACCGCATGCCCGACCGAAGGGTGTATCACATGGGATGAAATCGGAGCAAGTCCTTCACACCGTGATGATGTTACCGCGGAAATGCGTTCATCACGCGCAAACGTCGTTAACTAAAATTCGACAAGAGGGGGCTTTCCCCTCTATTCTATCTCCTTCCTTCTTTTCCCAGCATCTTTAATATTACTTAAATTATTATTTGGCTATAATCCCGTTCTATTTTTTACATACAAAACAGGAGCATTGATGGAACAAACGTTGTCAATCATCAAGCCAGATGCCGTCGCTAAAGGTGTCATCGGTAAAATTTTAGACCGTTTCGAAAGTAACGGCCTTAAAATCGCGGCTATGAAAAAAGTTCAACTTTCACGTCAAGACGCAGAAGCGTTTTACGCAGTACATGCCGCTCGCCCTTTCTTCAACGATCTTGTTGATTTTATGGTAAGCGGCCCGGTCGTTATCACCGTTCTTGAGGGCGATAACGCTATCCTTAAAAACCGCGATTTGATGGGTGCAACCAACCCTAAAGAAGCTGCACCGGGAACTATCCGTGCCGATTTCGCTGAAAACATCGATGCGAATGCGGTTCACGGAAGCGATTCTGCGGAAAATGCTGCGATCGAGATCGCATTTTTCTTCTCAGGCCGCGAGATTTCGTAACCGATAATGAAGATAGCATTCAAAAAATTGGGATCACAACCGCTTCATTTTGAGGCGAATCGTGACAATGCCCGTTTTTCAGGAGATCTAATCTTGAAAAAGGGGAATGTTGCCCAATTAAACGGTACAATTACAGGGAGTATTTCGATTCCCTGCGACCTGTGTGCCGAAGAGATAGAACACCCCTTGAATGAAGAGGTTACCTTTTATCTCAGCGACGGAATATACGAAGGCAGCGATGAAGAATTGGATATCGTCGAGATCGATCACAGTACGATCGATTTGGACGAGCTTCTGCATTCGGAAATCGAATTGATCAAAAGCGACTATTTCTGTTGCAAAAACTGCGAAGGAACCTCGTTAGATCGAGAGTTCTAAAACCAAAAAGAAAGGACAATAAAAGATGGCAGTACCTAAAAGAAGAGTGAGTCACTCACGCTCTGCAAAGCGCAGAACTCACTATAAAATTTCTCTTGCTCGTCCGGTCAAAGATAAAGACGGCACGTACAAATTGTCTCACTATGTCAACCCGACAACCGGTGAGTACAAATAATCAATGATTAGAATTGCAATTGATGCAATGGGCGGGGACTTCGGTCCCGAACCGATTGTTAAAGGGACACTTGAAGCACTTAAAGAAAAAAGTTTTCAACCAATTCTAGTTGGTAAAAAAGATGAGATTTTATCTTTATTACCCAAGGGCTATAAAGATAAGATTTTGATTGTAGAGGCCGATGACGTTATCGATATGAGCGATGCCGCCACGGATGCTCTCAAACGCAAAGAGAGTTCGATCTATAAAGCGATCGAGCTGGTACGCGAAGGGCTTGCCGACGGTGTCGTCAGTGCCGGTCACAGCGGTGCGACCATGAGTTTGGCGACCCTTCGATTAGGACGATTAAAAAATGTTCTTCGTCCTGCGCTTGCTACGCTGATGCCGACCAAAAGCGGTCAACGCAGTATCCTGATGGATGCCGGTGCCAATGTCGATTGTAAGGCAGAGCATCTCTTCCAATTCGGAATCATGGGCTATTATTACGCTAAAGACATGCTTAAAATCGAGCAGCCGCGTGTCGGTTTGTTGGCAAACGGCGAAGAAGACTCTAAAGGTAATGAAGTCACTAAAGAGGCTTTCGGCATGCTTCAAGGGAAAAACGGATTCATCGGAAACGTCGAAGGAAACAATATTTTCGACTCCTCTTGCGACGTCATCGTATGCGACGGTTTTATCGGTAATCTGGTTTTAAAAGCATCCGAAGGGGTGGCATCAACCATCAGTTTTTTTATCAAACAATATATCCGCAAATCGCCTGTCGCGATCACAGGGGCATTGCTAATGCGTAAAGTATTCCACTTGCTTAAAAAAGAGATCGACTATGCCGAAATCGGAGGAGCGCCTTTGATCGGTATCAAAGGGTGCGCTATTGTCAGTCACGGCAAAAGTAATCCCAAGGCAATTAAAAACGCTATTTTTCAAGCGATTCGTTATGTCAATACCGGTGTCAATGAACACATTGAAAACCGCTTAGAAGAACTTAAAAAATAAATTTCGATCCCTTACAAAGGCCACTCATGTATGCTGCATTTCGTTCTATAGGAGCTTATGTTCCTTCTAAAATTTTAACCAATGCAGATTTGGAGTCGATGGTCGATACAACCGACGAATGGATAACCAAGCGTACGGGGATCAAAGAGCGCCATATCGCTGCCGAAAATGAAACGACAAGCGACATGGGTGTTAAAGCGGCAGAGCTTGCCATAGAGCGCTCAGGGCTCGCCAAAGAAGAGATCGACATGCTCATCTGTGCTACGATCTCTCCCGATTATTTTTGTATGCCCTCTACCGCCACAATCATTGCGACCAAGCTGGGAATGGGAAAAGTCACCGCATTTGACATCTCTGCCGCGTGTACCGGATTCGTTTATGCATTAAACATCGCTAAAGCCTTTGTCGAATCGGGAATGAAAAAAAATGTCCTTATTGTCGGTGCGGAAAAGCTCAGTGCGATCACCGATTATACCGACCGAGGGACCTGTATTCTTTTCGGAGACGGTGCCGGTGCGGCTGTTATCAGTGCTTCGGATAATAAAAATGAGGGCATCATCGACATCCATACCGGTTCAGACGGTTCTTTTGCCGATTTGTTGATGACCCCGAACGGCGGTAGCGGATCGGCACATGACGAGCTTGACCGCGAACAAGCCGGATGTTTTATGAAAATGAAAGGGAACGAAACCTTCAAAGTTGCGGTTCGGACATTGACGAACGACGTCATAGAGATTTTGGAACAAAATGCCATCCCCGCTTCTTCTATTAAACATTTCGTCCCTCATCAGGCCAACTACCGTATTATCAAAGCCGTAGGGGACGCTCTCGAATTGGCTGACGAGCAGGTGGTACTCACCGTCGAAAAATACGGCAATACTTCCGGAGCATCGATCCCGATGGCAATCAATGATATCTATGAATCGGGCCGTCTTCAAGAGGGAGATTTAATGCTTCTGGATGCTTTCGGAGGCGGTTTGACATGGGGAAGCGCACTGGTTCCATTCGCCGGTAAAGCCATCCGCTAAACAACTCCTGCTACAATTGCGAATCACTTCAAAGGTTTGCAATGATCTATTCCCATTCTCTCGTTTATATCGATCTTCACGAAAGTGAAATCCCCTGGCTCAAAATTTTTACTCAATCGCCCAAAAAAGAGTTTTCCGAATGTTCGCGTGAGGAAAAAGAGATAATCTGGGAGATGCTAGACATTATTGAAACCGAGATGCTGGAGTATTTCAAGCCCGATAAAATCAATATCGCTTCTTTTGGAAACATGCTTCCTCACGTTCACTGGCATGTGATGGCACGTTTTAAAAATGACAGTTATTTTCCCGAACCGATGTGGGGGAGCAAACAAAGAGAAGGGTTTGAGTTGACGACCCCGATGGAGCCGTTTATAGAGAAGCTCAAGGAGCGCTTACACGCGCGCTTCGATTAATATTTTGGTTTAGACGAACGGTTACCGCTAAAACTGCGTGAACGCTCACCGCGATCATTTCCGCCGCGTTCACCGCTGCCACCGCTGCCACCGTTGCGATCATTATTGCCGCGGTAGCCGCCTCCGCCGCTTCGGTTTCGATTGCGGTTAAACCCTCCGCTACGGCTTCCGCCGCGCTCATTGCCACGACGTTCTAAGTTATGGAGAATTTTTTCCAAACGCTCAGCAGCGATACCGATATGATTCGGCCCCTGCACACTGTTACGCTCCATCAATACCGAGATCAATTTGTATGCGATTTGTTCTTGATCATAATCTTGTTTCAAAAGATCCAAAACTTTATGCGCCTCATCGTACACATGCTGTTTTTCGATTTCGTTGACCAAACGCGTTACCTGAGCCTCTTTAACATCCAATTTACTTGGAATATACGCATGCTCCATTGTTGTTCCGACTTTGGCACGGATACGTTGAAGTTCTTTGAATTCCAACGGTGTAACCAAAGTAATCGCAACCCCTTTTTTACCTGCACGCCCTGTACGTCCGATACGGTGAACATAACTCTCAGGATCGAAGGGGATGTGGTAGTTGAAAACGTGGGTAACATCATCGATATGCAATCCGCGCGCCGCAACGTCGGTCGCGATCAATACATCCACCGCATCCGTTTTAAGCCCTTTGATAACGCTTTCGCGTTGACGCTGTTCCATATCGCCGTGTAGCCCTTTTGCAGAATAACCGGCTGCTGAAAGTACGTTGCTGAGACGATCAACCTCTTTTTTCGTTCGGCAAAACACCACGGTTTTTTTAGCATCCTCTGCATCCATCAAACGGATGATCGCATCGTCGCGCTCCGATTCTTCGATAACATAATATTGTTGCGTAATATCCGTGTTAGTCGTCTCCGTTTTAGTAATCGATGCAAAATACGGATTGACCAAAATACGTTCTGCCAATTGTTTGATCGGAGCCGGCATCGTTGCAGAAAAGAGCAACGTTTGGCGTTCTTGCGGCAAATAGGTGAAAATTTCGTTAATATCATCCAAAAAGCCCATATCGAGCATTTCGTCCGCTTCGTCTAAAATAACGGTTGCAGGGGTAAAGCCTTTAAGCATATTACGACTAAGCATATCCAATAAACGCCCCGGAGTTGCGATAATAACCTGTGTCCCGCGTTCGATCAAATCCATTTGGCGGTTATATGAACTTCCGCCGTAAATCGTCACGGTTCGAACACCCAAATGCTTACCGTATTTGAAAATTTCATCGCTAACCTGATTTGCAAGTTCACGTGTTGGAGTAATAATGAGGGTTTCGATCCCCCCTTTTAAATGCATTTTATTCAATGACGGAAGACCGAATGCCGCAGTTTTGCCGGTACCGGTATGAGCTTGTCCTACGACGTCGCGCCCTTCCATAATAACGGGAATAACCATTTGCTGAATCGGGCTCGGGGTTTTGAATCCTGCATGCCGGATACTTTGCATAATTTCGTCGCGTAGACCGAAATCTTCAAATGTACCGCTATTTTCTTCTATGTTTGTTTCTTCAATATTCATAATTTACCTTTTTATATACGCCATCGAAAACCATTTCGACCAGTTACGCTTGCCCTTGTGCCTAGGGGAAAGAAATTTTTAGTGAGGATAAGTTGGATTCTCATCCGCGAGGGCACCTTTTAAAAAAATTCGTTTATCTCTTTAAAAGGCACCCAAAATTCAAATGGAATCATAGCTGAAATTTGCATAAATAACCCTGACAATATCAGTACAGTAAAAGATAAAGATAACCTTTAGTTTCAAATCGTCTATTTTTTGTCTGATATTTTTAATCTTTAAAAACTATACTTCCAAAAATTACACTATTACTAAAGGAAACTTATGTTCAACGTTAAAATGGAAAAAGAGTGCGGTTGTTTCAAACGAAGCGGAATGGAAAGTGTTAAAACATTTGCAAATAAAGACGATGCGATGGTCGAAGCCAAAGAGTGGGCGGAAGAGATGAATGAAACGTTTTGTCAAAAACACAACTTTACCGTTGTAGAAGAAGGCGATGATCTGATCATCAAAGTGGAAATGAACTAATCTTCTTTTGGAAGGGGCTTTCCCCTTCAACCATTACAACTTCATGTTGAGGGTCTGAATCGCCATTTTTTTCGACCAAATCGGGTTTTTCAATTCTAACAAATCACGCACTTCATCATTGACTAATCGATACGATACTTTCACCACAACACTATCCGCCTGCTTTTCTATCGGAAGTACGACTGTTTTAGAGCCCAATGCAGGGACGGAGAGGGCTTCGAGAGTTTTATCCGCCAGATGCGGAATCGTCGGTTTCCCACGTTTACTGAGATAATGCGAAGTCAATGAAAGGCTTTCGACTTTTACTGTTTTAGAACCTTTTTTATATTCAGCTTCCACCAAAATCTCGCGAGAGCCGAAACCGCTCGGAAGTGCATGCGGCTGAGGATTATTCAAAGTGACTTCTAACCCCTGGGCACTTTTTCTCGCCGAAATTTTCAAAGCGCCTTTCCACATATTCTCGACATGTCCTCCGACGAATCCGTGCTCACGGATAAGCCGTTTATGCGCTTTTCCGTTTGTATCGCGCAAAGTTGCCGCTATCCCCTCTTTACGAGGACTCATATGACAATCGACGCATTGTTTAGTACCGCTTTTAAACTCGGATTGCATATCGGTGAATCGGTGCCCCTCTTCGGAAGTATCGTTGGCATGGCAGACAAAACAAAGCTGATTCGGATTGGAATCCATAAAAGGTCTTTGCTCCGTCTTATGATACGGAGAAATCGCGTCCGTGTACGGTCCGCTCATCACTCCCGATTTCATCCAGCTGACACGGTTCATCCCCCGTTTATCTTCAGGAAGGTTGTCATGTATCTGATCGATATTGTGACACACGACGCAGTTGATCCCCTCTGAAATCGTATCGCTCTCAAGCGCTTTGGTCGCTGCCGTATTTTTATCGAGTTCCAAAGCGGCTATCGCTTCGTAATCGGCATTGGTAGAGGTGACTGAAATACGGGGATTATGACATACGGCGCATTCGATTTTTATCGTATTAAGCGATTTACGATTGTTTTTTCGGGCAACGTAATCAATCGTCTTTTGAAAGTATTCATCGATTTCATAATGGGATTTCGCATGCCACGAACTCTCCCACTGCTTAACAATATGGCTGTGACATGCCTTGCATTTTCCGGAGCTTTTATACTTCTCTCCTACCTGCACCACTTCAGCTGCGTGAAGACTCAAAAATGCAATAACCACCAACCATATTGACCGCATGAATACTCCCTATCGATGTTTATCTAACCAGACCATTAACCCTTTTTGTGCATGGAGGCGATTCTCCGCTTCTTCAAAGATCACACTTTGATTTCCGTCTAAAACCCCTTCGCTCACTTCGACGCCGCGATATGCAGGGAGACAATGGAGAAAAATGGCCTCATCCGATGCCAGACTCATCAATGCTTCGTCGACGATGTAACCTTCAAAAGCACGAATACGCTGCGCTTTCTCTTCTTCCTGTCCCATCGAAATCCATGTATCGGTCGTGACGACGGTAGCTCCTGCAACCGCTACTTTCGGTTCGTTGGTAATCGTGATCTTCGCACCGCTTTGCTCTGCGTATTTCATCGCATCCGCGATAATCGCCGGATCGCATTCATATCCTTTCGGAGTTGCAACACGCAGTTCGAATCCGAGCTTAGCAGAGAGCATCAGCCAAGAATGGGTCATATTGTTTCCGTCACCGACATACGCGACAACCGGATTTTTGTCTTTACCGCATTCCATCATCGTCATATAATCGGCTAAAAGCTGCACGGGGTGGTAACTGTCGCTGAGACCGTTTATGACCGGAACTTTCGAAAAGCGGGCAAACTCTTCGAGCATCGCCTGCTCATACGTGCGGATCATAACCATATCGCACATCGAAGAGATAACACGGGCGGTGTCTTTCACCGGTTCGCCGCGTCCGAGGTGAATGTCACGGTTGGATAAGAATAGGGCATGTCCGCCCAATTGGTACATTCCTACCTCAAAACTGACCCGCGTCCGTGTCGAACTTTTTTCAAAAATCATCGCCAAAGTTTGATTCGCAAGTCTGGGCTTGAACTCTTTGGCTTTGACCTCTTGTTTAATGGCCAGCCCAATTTCGAGAATTTCGAGAATCTCTTCTTTGGTATAGTCTTTTAAGGTTAAAAAATGTCTCACGGTGTTCCTTCGATACAAAAAACAATCATAGCATAAAATAATTTATTAATTTAAAAGTGCCGCTATTTCTTTAGCATGATAACTGATGATAATATCCGCACCGGCACGTTTAAATCCGACCATCGTTTCCATCACGACCCGATTATAGTCGATCAATCCGGCCGCACCCGCATGTTTAAGCATCGCATATTCGCCGCTGACATTGTAAACGGCCAAAGGGAGTTGGGAAGCTTCACGGATATCGCGGATAATGTCCAAATACGCCAAAGCCGGTTTCACCATCAGGATATCGGCTCCCTGAGCTTCATCCACAAGACTCTCACGGATCGCTTCGCGGCGGTTTGCCGGATCCATTTGATAGGTCGAACGGTCTCCGAAACTCGGTACCGACTCGGCAACGTCACGAAACGGTCCGTAATATCCGCTCGCAAATTTGGTCGAGTAGCTCATGATAGGCAGATTCACGTAACCTCCCCCATCGAGCGCATCGCGAAGCGTCGTAATGATGCCGTCCATCATCCCTGATGGGGCGATCATGTCTGCACCCGCGCGGGCATGAACCAGCGCTTGCTTTGCGGAGATATCCAAAGTCAGGTCATTATCGACCGTCTCATGGACATGGTCCAAAATACCGCAATGGCCGTGATCGGTGTATTCGCAAAAACACAAATCGGTCACGACAAACATTTTCGGATATTCCCGCTTGATCGCACGAATGGCGGTAGCAATAATCCCGTGATCGCACAACGCGTCCGAACCGACGGAGTCTTTGACTTCCGGTATCCCGAATAAAATAATGGAGTAAATCCCAAGCGACTGTAACAGAGCACACTCTTTGAGTATCTCGTCCAGGCTCATCTGATAGACACCCGGCATCGAAGCGACTTCATTTTTAATCCCTTCGCCCGGACGTACAAAAAGGGGATAAATAAAATCGTTAATTCCTACATGGGTCTCACGGACCAATGAACGTAAATGTGAATTTAACCGGGTGCGGCGAAAACGCTCCATAAAATAACTCCGAAATAAATAGTTGAAGTAAGTGTAGCAATACTTAGATTAAGAAAAGAAAATTATAATTGCCGGATGAATACTAAAATATCATTCGAAAAATCTGCTATCGCCAACCTCCCGAGCAAATACGGCCATTTTAAAATCCGTGTGTACAAGGAAGGGATACAAGAACATCTGGCAATCTTTACCGAAAATTTTGAAAAACAAGAATCGCCTCTGGTACGTATCCACTCGGAATGTCTGACGGGAGATACACTGGGAAGCATCAAATGCGACTGTAACAATCAGCTTCATAAAGCACTCAAACTGATTGCGGTAGAGGGAGGATTGCT
Organism: uncultured Sulfuricurvum sp.; assembly: GCF_937936435.1. GTDB lineage: Bacteria > Campylobacterota > Campylobacteria > Campylobacterales > Sulfurimonadaceae > Sulfuricurvum. Next base: position 10,150 of record NZ_CALDDG010000131.1, read on the forward strand.
CATCTATCACCGACAGGAGGGGCGTAATATCGGCCTGCTTAACAAAGTCAATGCCTACGCACTGCAAGATCAGGGGCGCAATACGATCGAAGCGAACGTCGAACTCGGATTTGCTCCGGATCAGCGCACCTACGATGTGGTCGGCGAAATTTTTAACGATTTTCATCTCACCAAAATCCGCCTTCTCACCAATAACCCCGCAAAGGTGTCAGTCGTCGAGGGGCTGAACGTCGAAATCACCGAACGCGTCCCCGTCATCATCGATCCGAACCCTCATAACGAAGGGTATCTAAAAGTTAAAAAAGAGCAAATGGGGCATATGTTTTGAGCACACTGCAACAGTTAATAGAAGCTCGGAACATCCCTGTTCCCGAAGATTTTTTCACCAAAGTCGAACAGTACAAAGTTTTGCTGGAAAAATGGAACAAGATTCACAATCTTACCGGAGCAAAAGATCTGGGACAGGTGGATGATTTCATTGTTGATGCCGTCACTCCGCTGACATTTTTACCCCCTCTTAAAAAAGCGATGGATATCGGAACGGGAGCCGGATTTCCCGGGATGATCCTCGCGATAGCAATGCCCGAAACCCGTTTTACCCTCGTCGAACCGCTCAGTAAACGTTTCAGTTTTCTACAATTCGTCAAAGCTGATTTAGGATTGGACAACGTCGAGGTAAAAGGGGTACGGGTCGAACAGCTCGACCCCTCCCCTTATGATCTCGTCACGTCACGCGCGGTTACCGATACGCGGATGCTCATGAGTCTCTCGGAACCCTTTTGTACCGAAGGGACCCTTTTGCTCTTTTACAAAGGGGAAAAAGTGTATGATGAAATCGATGAATCACTGGATTACACTATAATTGAAGCGGAAAACCGCCATTATTTACTCATAAAGAGATAACGATGTTGAAATTATTACTGTTAGCCGGAATATTAGCGGCTGTTTATTTTCTTTTTTTCAAAAAAAAGTCACTGACCCCTCCCTCTTCGGACCATTCACAGGAAGAAGCGATGATCCCGTGTGCGGCATGCGGAACCTACGTTCAAGTCAAAGAAGCGTTAATGCGGGATGGAAAATATTATTGTTCCCGTGAATGTTTGGAGAGACGATAATGCTCCTTTTCGGCCATCCCTACGTTCCTTCCGAGCAGTTTTACCACATCGAATCGATCGAAGCGATTCGCCGCACTCCGCCCAATTCGGTCGTCACCCTCTTTTTTACGCCGGAAAATCTCGATATCATCACCCATCTTCGTGCCCACAATGTCCGTTTTGCTCTTCATATCGAAACGACAAGCGACGCCGTGATCGCCGAGAATCTCAAAGCCTCCTACCTCATCGTCAATCCGAAAAACGGTTCTGAAATCCAAAAGGTTGCGGAACATTATCTCTTTGACGCCAAAGTTTTGGGTTACGTCGACAGCATACAGCATCTGGAAAAACTGATCGAAATGCGTTTTGACGGTGCTATTTTCCCCGAAGCGATCGTAAAAATCACGACCTGACACCATAGCCTCACCAAAGAGGCTTATCGGACTTTCCACTCCCGGATCAGCGTCTTATCCAGACATGCCAAAATCTCATATCCGATCGTTCCGACCGCTTTGGCATAATCGTTTGCATTGTCAAAGACCACTAATCGGTCGGTATCGCTTGAAAAAACCGCATTGTCCATTGAGATACGTCCTCTCAGCGCAATTCCCTCCGGAGTCGTGTAACGGTTGGAAGCGAGCCGGTCAAGCCCGTTGGCATACCCTAAATCATAGGTGGAGACCACTTCGTCTTCACTCGCTTCGTAGATCCCGTTGTAGCCGACCCGTTCCCCTTTTTTCAATACTCTCGTCGCGATTTTCTCCCCGACCAGAGACAAAACCGGTTTCAAGTCAGGCTGTACCAACGTAGCATCCATCTCCAGACAGCCGTATAAAGCGATCCCGACGCGTACCATATCATCCGTACATACCGAAGAGCGAAACGCTCCCGCCGAATTGGAAATATGGAACCGGAGATTCCATCCGTATCGTCGCGCCGATTCGCTCGCCTCTGCTTTGGCGGTATCGAAAATACGGCGCTGCCAAAACCATTCGGAGCTGAGTGTATCTGCACTGCGAAAATGGCTCATCATCCCGATACAAACCAATCCCCGCTCAGCCATCATCGCCATTGCCGTTTCGATATCGGAGGGAGCAATGCCGTTACGGTGCATCCCCGTATCGATTTTCAGTTCTATCCGACTGCCCGGAAGATGTTTGGCAATCTCATCCAGGGAGTTGAGGGCATAGCTGAGTTTCGGATGGTGTATCGTCGAGCACTCTCCGAGGATCAAGACGTTGTCAAAATAATCGATAATTTCCAACGCTTCACGTTCCAAACGGACTACTGCCTGCTTTACTCCGTATTCCGAAACGGCCTGCGCGATCAATTGTGCTCCGTGACCGTAAGCGTTATCTTTTAAAACGACCGCTATTTTATCTTTTCCATCGACTTGGTGTGCGATAATGTCGAGATTATGAATCAGTGCCTCGCGGCTAAGTTGTATCGATGCCATGTTTTCCCTAGAGGGTTAGATGGCGAAATTATAATCCAAGGTAAATTAATGCGTTATTTCCCCGCCGAATTTGAACCGCAAAGTTTTGTGCAGCTCATTTTTCCCCATCCGCAAAGCGACTGGGCACCCTACCTCGAAGAGGCCCGCTCATGTTTCGTTGAGATCGCAACTGCGGTTGCACGGTACCAGCCCTGTCTAATCGTCTGTGACGATATCGATATCGTCAAAAGCTATTTTTCTTCTCATGAGAACCTTTTATTCGTCGCGTATCAAACCAACGATACCTGGGCACGCGACTGCAGCGTACTGAGTGTTATAGACGAAGAAGAGGACGAACCGCTATTACTCGATTTCACCTTCACCGGTTGGGGAGGAAAATTCGATGCATCACGGGATAACGCCATGAGTTCGGTGCTTGCCTCTTCATACGGTGCACCGATGGAGAAAGTCAATCTTATTTTGGAAGGGGGAGGGATCGAAACCAATGCAAACGGATCGCTTCTCACGACAGCGGAATGTCTGCTCAACCCTAACCGCAATCCCCATCTGGATAAAAAAGGGATGGAAAACGAGCTCAAAAAACATTTCGGCGTAGAACAGATTTTGTGGCTTAATCACGGCTATCTTTCCGGAGATGACACCGACAGTCATATCGATACGCTGGCTCGTTTTATCGATACCGATACAATCATGTATGTCAAATGCGACGATACAACCGATGAACATTACGATGCGCTCAAAAAAATGGAACAAGAACTTCAAGAACTCCGGGATATCGACGGAGAACCGTTCCATCTCATCGCACTGCCGATGTGCAATCCGACATTTTACGACGATGAACGCTTACCCGCGACCTATGCCAATTTTTTAATTATCAACGGTGCCGTTTTGCTGCCGATTTATAATGATGCACATGATGCAGAGGCCATCGCGATCTGTAAAAAAGCGTTCCACGGTCGCGACATCGTCCCGATCGACTGTTCCGTACTCATCCGCCAGCACGGTTCATTGCACTGTGTTACGATGCAATTTCCCGAAGAGGTTTCGATCCGCTATTAATCTGTGCTTTCAAGGATGAAATAGAAGAGAAAATCCGCTGTAGAGAAAATAGCCCGACGCAGCCAAAAGGATCAGGGTCAAAAGAATTTGTTTCGTATTTAGCTTCATAACCGGAAGTGTAACATAAAAATAAATTCTCTTTTTCCCTTTTTTTCTTGAGACTTAACACTAATGTAACACTTCATCTTTACAATCCCTCTTCATAATTATGAGGATGATACATGATGAAGAAATTTACTCTGCTCTCGATAGCCGCGGTTGCCGCTTTGGCGACCGAACCGGTTACGATTCAAAAAATTGCCGTCGAAAGCGATGCACTCAACTCTGACATCGCTGCCGCAAATCTTTCGGCATCCAAATCGACGACCATGACCGGAGATTCGGCATCAATACTCGCCGATATCCCGGGCGTGAGTGTCTATACAACGGGAGGAAGCGCATCACTGCCGGTGATTCACGGTATGGCCGATGACCGCGTCAAAATCGACGTCGACGGAATGACGATTACCTCCGCCTGCCCCAACCATATGAATCCGGCCCTCTCTTATATCGACACGTCCAAACTTGAATCGGTCGATGTGATGGCGGGAATCACCCCTGTCAGCGAGGGGGGAGACAGTATCGGAGGAACCATCTCCGTCAAGTCCAAAGATCCAGTATTTGCCGATAAAGGCGGTGTTCTGACAGACGGTGAAATCAGCGGATTTTACCACAGCAACGGTCAAACACGAGGAGCTTCTCTCAGTGCGACGGCCGCTAACGATACGATCAGCGTAAACTACTCCGGTTTTGCCGAAAAATCGGAAAACTACAAAGACGGGCACGGCGACAGAGTCAAAGACACTCTATACCAACAACAAAACCACGCCTTGACGCTTGCCTATAAAATAGATGCCGATGATGTCGTAGCGCTAAAAGTGACGAAAACGAATGCCGACTACATCGGCTTCCCTAACCAGTATATGGATATGCTCGGCAACAAATCGACCTCGGCAAACCTAAGCTATAAGGGAAAACTCGGTGCGTTGCTGATCGATGCGAATCTCTATCGCCAACTCACCGATCACTACATGAATAAAATCCTCTCCGAACGTACCGGCAATATGCCGATGTACACCAAAGCACAGGAAAGCGGCATCAATCTCAAGGCAACATGGCCGATTACCTCGACACAAACGCTCAAATTCGGCGCCGATTACGACCGATACCGTTTGGATGACTGGTGGCCGCCGGATACCGTTAGAAATATGCCCGGTATGAGTCCCAATACTTTTTGGAACATCAACAACGGCAAACGTGATCGAATCGGCGTGTATGCCGAAGCTCATTCGCAATGGAACGACAAGTTCTCTTCCGTCCTCGGAGTCCGTACCGATATCGTCATGATGGATACCGGCAATGTTGTCGGATATAACAATACGATCAACGATCCGGCCGATGCGGCAATTTTCAATGCCCGCGATCACGGCAAACGGGATAACAACTTTGACCTGACGGCAACATCCAAATACGATTACAACGAAAACGCCGACATCGAAATCGGTTACGCCCGCAAAACCCGTTCGCCGAATATCTATGAACGCTACGCATGGGCGGGAAGCAACGGAGTCTATTCCAATCCGATCCGTATGGATATGCGGATGATCAACTGGTTCGGTGATGCCAACGGTTACACAGGGAACCTCGATCTCGATCCCGAAGTGGCTCATACGTTCAGTGCGACTCTGTCACTCCACGACGCCGCAGAAAAAGAGTGGGGAGTTCAACTGACCCCTTACTATACAAAAGTCAAAGATTATATCGATGTTGCACTTGTCAACCAAGCCAGTGGAATCAACTATCTTCAGTTCATCAATACAGACGCCCATCTTTTCGGTGCCGACCTTTCAGGATACATGACATTGTGGAATAATGCCGATAACGGCAAAGGAACCTTAAAAGGAACACTCAGCTATACCCGCGGTTTCCGTGATGAGGGGGGATCGCTCTATCATATGATGCCGTTACATGCGAAAGTGAGTTTGGATCGTGTTTCAGGAGAGTGGAATAACGGAATCGATATCGAAACCGTCGGGGCCAAAGAGTCGGTCGATACGGTTCGCAACGAACCGATGACACCGGGATATATGCTCGTCGATTTACGCACAGGCTATACATGGTCAAAACAACTTAAAATGGATTTCTCGATCACCAATTTATTCGATAAAGCTTATGCGCTCCCTCTTGGAGGAGTAGACGTCGTCAACTACTCTGCAAGTACCTACACTCCGCTGCAAGGAATGGGGCGCTCTTTCAATGCCGCTTTGACCTATATGTTTTAATACTTTATTCGCCATTTCCCGTACAATGTACGGGAATTAACATCGATGCTTCAAAAACCATCCAAAGCCGAACATCAGACCCGGTGTTTTGGCTTTACTCTCATCCATCATAAACCGTTCCGCCTCTTCAAGCGGTATCTCGATCACTTCAATCGATTCGACATCGACACCTCCGCCGCTATGACGGTGCATCGATTCATCTATTTCGGCATAGTACAACGTCTGAACAGAACCGGCAAAACCGACCGAGGTATAAAAAGAGCTCACTCTTTCGATCTGATCTGCCGGGACATCGAAACCGCACTCCTCGAAAACTTCTTCCCGGGCAATCTCAATCAGGCTTTTTGCTTTATCGACAATTCCGGCACACAGCTCATATGTATAGCCGTCTCCGTTCTTCAAATAAACCGGGGGACGAAACTGCTTGACAAGAACCAATGAACGACGTTCACGGTGATACAAGATGACAGCGACGCTGTCGTGAACCTCGACCATATCCCAAAACTTTTCTGTACCCTCTTGTAGATAGCGTATCCGTTTGGGTTTAACGTATTGCGATTCTTCACAAGGGAGTGTCACTACATCTGTAATCATGAAAACTTTTTAAAACGGTTTCGGCTTAAAGGTATCGATATCGACATAATAGGTATTATGAAAATCAAAATACGGCTTACGCACCGGTTTTGTTTTCAATGCCGATGTAAAGATACGATCCATCTTGTCACGTATTGCAAGGAACGCTTTACGCTCTTTTCCGGTAAATCCTTCGGTCTTTTTCTTCATGACCGTGAGCGGGTCGATCGGTGTCCCTCCGATATACATCCCGAAATGCAGATGCGGCCCGGAAGAGAGCCCCGTCGATCCGACATATCCGATTACTTCGCCCTGTTTTACTTTTGTCCCGCTGCGGATACCGCTGCGAAACGATTTTTGATGGGCATAGAGACTGATAAAACCGTTGGAATGTTTGATTTTCAACGTATTGCCGTATCCTCGTGAATATCCGGCAAACGTAACCCGACCGTCCCCCGTCGCCAGAATCGGCGTCCCCGGTCGGGCTCCGAAATCGACCCCGACATGCGCACGGTAGCGATGCAATACCGGATGCCAGCGCCGTTTGGTAAATCGGGAAGTAATGCGGGGATTGCGAATCGGAATTTTAAAAATAAATTTCTCGAACTGCGCCCCTTTTTCATCATAATAACGGCCGTCAGTATGCAGATACATCGAATGGCGTTTTCCGTTCAGCTCCACCATCGCGCCATGAACTTCCGGCATCGAAAACGGCTTGCCCAAACGGTACTTTTGGGTATAAACCATAACAATCGTATCATCCGGACGTATTCCCCGCCGAAAATCGACTTTTCCTTTAAACATTTTGACAAATTCCGCCGCAAGATTCCGAGATCCCGTCGCTTTTAAAATATCATCATAGGGGATCGTTTTGATCGGTATAAACAGTGTTTCCGTATGCTCTTCGCTGACGATCGGTACGACTTGGAGTTCATAGCGTTTTTTAGGGGTCAAATAGATTTGAAGCTGCAACTCGTCATTCACGGGAATCAGTATCTGCTGAATGATTTTTTTAGAATTAACTACCATCTGGCAGTTCGCACTGTAGGGAATGTCTTCGGTTAGTTTTTGATCCTCTTTGTCGAGGTTGTAGTAGACCGAGAGGGGAAGCTTTTTTCGCTCTAAAAAAGTGAGAAAACTTTCACCGTTATTCCATTTAAACGGAATGACGGTACCGCCGAAAAGGAGAATAGGCAATAATAACAATGCAAAAAGACGGCCCATTCTTGTCCTTAGTTAAAATACGCATTACGCGAAAAAAAGAATTAAATAATAGCAAAAATTCCATTTACAAAGACGTGTTAAGCTATAATCGTCTTAACTTACTTTATCAAAAGGTTACCATGATGCGCATCTGGCTTTTTTCATTTATCACTTGCGGCGTTTTAAATGCCGCATCCATCACCACGCCGCTGCTCGAGGTCGATCAAGACCGCGCGGCAATCAGTGCTGAGAACCTTCAAAAAGGGATGAGCGGATTTATCATCCGTCAATTCGATGCTTCTCACAGTGCCATTATCGCCAATGCCCTTGTCGAACAAACCAACCCTTCCAACGGGCGCGCACTGCTTCGTTTAAGCCCGTATGACGGTATTCGCCAAAACTCTCTCCCGAGCGGGAATTGGGTTCCGAGTCCGTCAGACAAAGCCGTATTGGGTTACGATTACACCCGCGCACTTCTCATCGCCCCGAACGATGATGCGTACGATACCGTTACCAAAAGCATCTCAGGCATTGAATGGGTACATCCTGACAATTATGCGGCATTTCTTTCCTATGAAGGACATCCGACACCGCTGGTCGAAGATTTTCATGACTACTGCACGGCCAACTCGGTCGGACTTTTGTATATTCAGAGTGCGCAGACTTTATTCACCCTTGACTGTAAAAGTTTTACCCTTTTGCAAACCACCCCGTCTCTCACTCCTTCAACCAAAGCAATGACACCGTTTTATACCCGTGTTCCGACGATTCGAGCTGCATGGTGGGGTGAAGGAAGTTCCCGTTTGGATAGCTATGAACCTTATTATTTGGAACAAATCGCTTTAAAAAATTCTCATAATAAAGAGCTACACGACTTATACAAAGCAAAATTTAGCACCGATAGCGCACTATTACAAAATTTCGACCTGAAGGACTAATAATGCTCCCAGCCAGCGCAACCGAGTTTTTTACCCATCTGCTCGGACCAGAAAACGTCTACAGCGACAAAGCCCATTTGATCGCCTATTCGTATGACGCGACACGGGAACGTTTCGAACCCGATATGGTTCTCTTCCCCCGTCATGAACAGGATGTCAGCGATATCTTAAAATACTGCAATGAGCACCGCATCGTTATCGTCCCGCGCGGGGCGGGAAGCGGTTTTACCGGTGGTGCACTCCCCTCTTCGGGCGGTATCGTTCTGGCCTTTGAAAAACATATGAACAAAATTCTTGAAATCGATATGCAAAATATGGTTGCCATTGTCCAGCCCGGCGTCGTCAATATGGAACTGCAACGTGCCGTCGAAGAGGTGGGATTGTTTTATCCGCCCGATCCGGCAAGTCAGGAATACTCCACCATCGGCGGAAACGTGAACGAAAACGCAGGCGGTATGCGCGCCGCCAAATACGGAATCACCAAAGACTATGTCATGGCGATCCGCGCGGTCCTTCCAAACGGCGATATCATCAAAGCGGGGAAACGGACAATCAAAGATGTCGCCGGATACAACATAGCCGGCATTTTGATCGCGTCGGAAGGGACATTGGCCGTAACGACCGAAGTCACCCTCAAACTCCTCTCCAAACCTAAAATGACCAAAACGGCGATGGGAATTTTTCCAACCGTCCATGCGGCGATGGAAGCAGTCTACAAAACGATGGCTAGCGGCGTCACTCCGGTTGCCATGGAGTTTTTGGACAACCTCACCATCCGTGCGGTAGAACAAGTCTATCACAAAGGGCTTCCAACCGAAGCAGGCGCTATTTTGGTGACCGACGTGGACGGCAACCTCGAAGAAGATCTCGATTTCCAGCTCACTCTTGTCGAAAAAGTCTTCCGTGAAAACGGATGCAGCGAATTCAAGATCGCCCAGAACAAACAAGAAGCGTCCGACCTATGGTTTGCCCGTCGTAATGCCAGCCAATCGCTCTCCGTTTACGGAAGTAAAAAAATCAACGAAGACGTCACCGTTCCCCGTTCCGCCCTGCCGGAACTGCTGGAAAAATTTTATGCCATCGCTGAAAAATACAACATCAATATCCCGTGTTTCGGCCATACTGGAGACGGTAATGTCCATACCAACGTCATGGTTGACGGAAAAGACCCTGAGCAGGTCAAAATCGGCTATGCGGCGATCAAAGAGGTGTTTCAGGCAACCATCGATCTCGGCGGAACCCTCAGCGGCGAACACGGCATCGGTCTGGCAAAAGCACCATATATGTCGATGGCATTTACACCCGAAGAGATGGCCCTGTTTCAATCCATCAAGCGGGCATTCGATCCGAACAATATTCTCAATCCTATGAAAATGGGGCTTGAGTAACGGATGAATTTCCAAAACATATGGAGGCACCTGAGACTCTTTGTTCTGATGATGTTCGACCGTGAAATTACGGTCTATGCCTCCAGTCTCAGTTTTTATACGATTTTCACCGTCGTTCCGCTGCTGATCATATCCCTCAGTCTAATTGCGAACGTCCCGGTCTTTAGTGATCAATACGCCAAAATTCAGGTTTTTATTTTTGAGAACATCATGCCAGGGCAAACGGAAGCGATTGCCGGCTACCTCGAATCGTTTTTCCGAAACTCGATACAACTCGGAGTCATCGGATTTACGACGATGATTGTCTCCTCCTTGCTCTTCTTTCAAAATTTCGAGCACATCGTCGGAAAGATTTTTAAAGCCCAAAAACGGCGTTTATGGGATGCCATTACAACCTACTGGACCCTTATCACCCTCACCCCGATCATTTTGATCGCTTCGATGAGCCTCAAAGCCTATATCGCAGGCCATCTCAGCGGATTTATCTCGGGGGCCCTCTCTATTTTCCCATTCTTGCTGCTGTGGGCGATCTTCTTTTTGATCTACAAAATAGCGGTCAATGCCGACGTCTCTACCAAAGCGGCCGCAATCAGCTCGTTTATCGTAGCGGTTGTGTGGGGAATTGCCAAAAACAGTTTTATCCAATACGTTTTTTATAACAAAACCTACGCCACGATGTACGGTTCGTTTTCGGCTTTGATTTTTTTCTTCCTGTGGATTTATGTCTCCTGGATCATCGTCATTTACGGGATGAAATTATGCTATCTGATAAATCGCGCTTATCAGCGTGCCGCTTCCCAACGCCCCTAAAGACCAAAAAGCACTCTTCCAACGCATCGCGGCTAGTGCCAAAACCACGCTTGCGATTCCGATCCACAACGGAATCGTGACAGAGTGGATATCTCCGCTTTCAAACAACGCAATCAGATACGGATCGTACCAGGCACCCCAAGGGCTCATATGAAGCGCCAAGACACTCGGATAATAAAGATTGAACGCTAACGCCAGCGGGATCGATCCCATATGCCACCATCCGAACGTCCCGAAAATTGCCAGAGAGATCGGCAGCATCACAAGATAACACCACAAATGCAAAGCCAAAAAGATCTGCCACGCTTTCCAATGCTCGTAATAACGGACAAAGATAAAAATAGACAGCACGCCGAAAGAGGAGAACCAAAACCCGAGCGAAAAGAAAAGTTTCGGGAAAAAAGCGAGCAACACTCCCACTGCAATCAGAAGCGTTTGAACCGAGATGATTTTAATCCCGCGATCATAAAGCCAATACCCTACTGCAATCATTCCGAAGGAGCGAACCATCGGCGGAATAAATTCCAAGGCCCACAAATAATAAAAGAGAATTCCGATAACGATAAAAAAAAGGTCTCGATTCCCATGACGATACGGGAAGTATCGGTTTTGCAACCAACGGTACGGGGGGCGGAGAAAAAAGTAGGCGATGAGGCTTAAAATCCCGAAATGGTACCCGCTAATCGAGAGGATATGGCTCAGTCCCATCGCACCGACGAGAGACTGGAATTCCTGCGACATCGGAGTCGCGACGAAAAGCGCCCCATAGAGCTCTTGCATCCGTGAGTCCGAATGGTGTGCGGCGATACGGCGGTACCACTGCTCTTTGAGGCTAAGAGGAGGATAGACTTCTTCGATCACCCCGCGAGTACGGAACCCTTTGAGATAATCGATAAACGTGATCTTGGCGACTTGCAACTCTACCAGTACTTCCCGTCCGCGCAGATCACGCAGATAAGGGCTCATAACACAACGGCAAAGCGATCCGTTTTCCAACCGCAATTTGATCGATGTTTTAGGCTTCTCACCGATCAGACGCACTTCCTGATCGATGACGGAGGCTCTGACCAGAGAAT
>NZ_CALDDG010000132.1 GCF_937936435.1 uncultured Sulfuricurvum sp.
ATAGCTGGCAAGTTTGTTGAATTTAAAAAGGATTTTTATGCACGTAGAGAAGTCTAAAATCACACTCGGTGTCAACATCGACCATATCGCCGTTTTACGCGAAGCACGCAAGATCAACGATCCCGATCCGTTGATGGCCCTCGCCGTATGCGCTCAAAACGGTGCGGACCAAATTACCATCCATTTGCGCGAAGACCGTCGGCATATCCACGATGAGGATGCACAAAGAATCATCGATGCTTCTCCTCTCCCCGTCAATCTGGAGTGTTCCATCGATCCCGCGATCATCGATATTGTCTGTTCGCTCCGTCCGCACAGAGCGACCCTCGTCCCCGAAAAACGTGAAGAGGTTACAACCGAAGGAGGTCTTGACGTATCGGGGCAATTTGAATCCATATTAAATGCTATAAACAAGCTCAATGCCCATGAAATCGAAGTCTCTTTATTTATCGATCCGACCATAGAGGCCGTAGAAACTTCAGAACGTTTGGGAGCGCAATGGATTGAATTGCATACCGGAAGCTATGCTAACCTCTACGCGATGCGTCACAGTGCCCTTCCCCATTCGCATCATGCTATCGAGTCTCTTAGATTGCCGCGTCATGAGCTGGATGAACGGATCCAAAAAGCATACGGCGATATTGTCGATTCGGCCAATCTAGGACGTTCGCTCGGGCTGAAAGTCGCTGCGGGCCACGGATTGAACTATCAGAATATCACCTCCATCGTCACTATCGATACGATTGAAGAACTCAATATCGGTCAAAGTATTATTGCCCGATCGGTTTTCACAGGTCTCGCAACCGCCGTTCGGGATATGAAAAAATTATGTCAGCGATAAAAACCGTTGCAGTCAGTATCGGCGATTTAAACGGCGTAGGATTTGAAATAGCGCTTAGAGCGCATCGCGAAATCTCTGCGCAGTGCCGTCCGATCTACTGCATCAGTCCAGTGATGGCAGAGCAAGCCGCTGCACTGCTGGGTGAGCACTTGCCCGAAGACTTTATAACCTATGACGTTTCAGGTGAATTCACTATACAACCTGGAACCGTTTCCGCCCAAAGCGGCCGATACAGTTACGATTCTTTTCTCAAAGCGCTCTCTCTCGCCCTTTCCAAACAAGTCGATGCCATCGTTACCCTACCCATACATAAAGAGGCATGGATGCTGGCAGACGTCCCCTATGTAGGACATACGGATGCTTTACGCGATCTGCTGAAGAGTGAAGCGATCATGATGCTCGGCTGTGAAAAGCTCTATGTTGCTCTATATACCGAACATATCCCGCTATCTCAGGTACCTCATCATATTACTGCCGATGGCATATTTGATTTTTTGATACGTTTTTATGCCTCGTTTCCCCGTTCTCCCGTTGCAGTTTTGGGGCTCAATCCCCATGCAGGAGACCACGGAGTCCTTGGCGACGAAGAGCGTTTTATCGAAGCGGCGATCGCCCGAGCGAATCGTCATATCGGCAAAAATATTTTCGAAGGCCCTATCGTTCCGGATATCGCGTTTACATCCAGAAGCCGAGAACGGTATAAGACAATTGTGGCTATGTATCACGATCAGGGGCTTGCCCCTCTCAAAGCACTCTATTTCGATGAAGGGGTCAATATCTCTTTAGGGCTGCCGATAATCCGTACATCGGTAGATCACGGTACGGCATTTGATATTGCCTATGGCCATAAAGCCTCTCTACTAAGTTATCGTAATGCGATTCAAGCGGCTTTATCTCTGGACAATGTGGTTCATCATGGATAAACCTATTAATCTTGAACCTTTTCGCAACCTTTCCCATACCGGTTTTGACATAGGCGGTTTTCGTCCCGTCTTTGTCAAAGCCGCATGGAAAACCTATAACGAACACACTGCCGAACCGATTTCGGCACAACGTTTTCAAGCAATTACGACTGATTTATTCGATGCCTTGTTTTTTTCCAAACCGAAAGAAATTCCCCCTATTTTAGACGAAATACGAGATCTCTTTTCAAATACGTCGCAAATCGAGTTTTTTTTGACCGATACGTTTTATATTCTCTTAAACCACTATATTAAATCGTTCTACGGGAAATTGAACGGATGGGAAAAAATCATACGTTTCACCACGGGTATCGAGCAGTTTATCGCTTTTGCAGCGGGACATATCAGCGATGAGTCACTGTTTCTCTTTGAGGATACCCTTATCGATGCACTTGAACGTCTGCGCCAGAGTCATGAGCCGATTATGGTACTCAACACCTATTACGGTGTCCCTATCCAATATCCCGCAAAAGTCGTCCATACGGACATTCATAGCGTAACGATAAAACCTCATCCGATCCAAGAGACTGCCGCACTGCTCCAAAACGGCATTTATCTTTTAAAAAGCAATCAATTATCCGGAGATGTATACGCTTCGGTCAATCCCGTCTATATCGACGGCGAACGTTTATTGGAGCTAAGCCGCTTCGATCAGCTCGAAACATCGCTCTTTCATCGACAAAGCGTACGGGTTCAGCCCAATACTTCGCATACAATAAACATCATTCATTCCGGACTCACTTTACATTGCAGGTTATACGATATTTCGATAGGAGGGATCGCGCTGACAAGCAAACATCTCTATTCGATTCCCGCTCACAGTGAAACAACTCTTATTTTTCCTTCGGACATTATTACGAATCTCGGTGAGATCACAGGATATCTCGTATTTAAGTCATCTTATGAGGGGGGATATAAATACCATTTCAAAATCGAACCTTCATTGCAGCAAGAAGGGGAATTGAGCAAGTACATCGCACGTCGCGAACAAGAGATCGTCAAACAACTTCGAGAAGAGATCATATAAATGAATCCCCGTATTATTTCCGATATCGTCTCCATTTTAGAAGAGTCTCTCCCTTCGGATTTGTATGCGCTTGATTATACCCATGATCATTATCTCGCATTGCTCGGTAGTCTGAACATCGATACGAACGAAGCTTTGTTTAACGATAAAAAAGGTTCGATTCGCAAAGCACTGGTAAAGTTCTTCTCTAAAACCTATCAGGATATCGATGTCAAAGCCGCTTTTGAAAAATGCGTTATTAAAAAACATTTTACAGATCCTTCAAAATCCGAAGCATATGACAGGATGCTCCATAAAAATACCCTTCTGATTATCGATATACTCAAACGTAAATTCGAATTTTCACCCCTAGCCTACCTTATATCGATACCCGAAGATATCCGTACCCGGATTATGCACGGTTTTGTCGATGCGAACGATGCGATGGAGACGGCGCGTCAAATAACACGTCGACAGTTTGAACAAATCTTTAAACTGGACGAAAGGGACATTATCTTTTTTCTGCGTGGGCGGATATCGATACGTTACTACACTCCGCCCAAAAAACTTCCGCCGGGTGCCGACAAACGTTTTGCCGGAGAATCGGTGGAAAAAATGGAAGAGATGTACTCTACCTATTTTCCGGATGGCGCATGGGACCATATCGAACCTATTTTAGGAGAGGTAATTGCCGAAAAACTCAATTTCGCCGTCATTGACAATGCTACCTTCACCCGTACCTTCATTCCCGTATTTCGAACAATGATCGAAATTCTTTTACTGGAGATTATCGACCCTGCCCAACGCGATGCGATCGAAGGGTTTACCGGATACGTACTCCGACAGCATTTTCATCAAATCTTCGTATATACGGCCAAAAATCTTCTGCAGTTTGTCGAAGAACGTGATAAAAATGCCGAGAAGTTTATTAAATATTTCAATGAAGACATCGTCCTCGACAGTAACGGCAATAAAATCCAAAAATACGCTATCGTCGATTCAAAGCAGCAAAAATGGAATTACAGCTCCATCGTTTCGGTCATGATGCAATTTAAGCAGGCTAAACTTAAAATCGAAAACCAAAAAGAGGCGATCCTCAGCGCCCATGAACGTGTAGAAATTTGTCAGGAAGAACTAAACAGCGAAAAAAATAACAAGCAGGACGTTTTAGATCATCTTAACGAAGTCGAAGAAGCTCTCGGAGAAAACGATACGGCAATTCTGAAACTTAAAAGCAAAGAGACCAAAACTCCCGAAGAAGCGGTAGCTCTTAAATCGGAAATCAATAAGCTTAATTATCACCATACCGAGTTGTTAGAGAACAAAAAAAGTGTGCACACTCAATTGGAGCTGGCTAAAAACCGGATTACCAACAAAACGAATGAACTGGCCCGACACGAAAATAAGCATACTTACGAAAAAAAGAGTCTTGCCACAATTATGGAACAAACGGCACCGATTTTCGAGACATACGAAACCGTCGTCGAAGCGTTGGCCACCGTTTTGACCAAACGCTAACGATTAGGAAAGACGCATCTTATAATCTTCGTAACCGAACTCATGAACTGTTTTTAGTTTTCCCTCTTTGGTCCAAATGGCCAGAGAGGGAAGCTTGATTCCGTTAAATGTCGTATTTTTGACAAACGTATAATGGATCTGATCTTCAAATACAATCAAATCACCGACTTTGAGCGGTTCGTCAAACGAATACTCCCCCATAATATCCCCGGCAAGACACGTATTGCCGCCGAAACGGTAGGTGTAGGCTTTCTCTCCCGCTTCTCCCGAACCGCGTACCATGGCGCGATACGGCATCGCAAGGGTATCGGGCATATGCGCTTCGGCAGAGGTATCGAGAATTGCGACATCCATTCCGTTGTGAACGATATCAAGCACCGACGCTACCAACGGTCCCGTTTGCCATCCGATGGCTTCACCCGGTTCGAGATAAACGGTGATACCGTCATGTCGTGCTTTAAACGCACGGATCACTTCGATCAGACGATCCACATCGTAGTCACTTCGGGTGATATGATGCCCTCCTCCGAAATTAACATACTTGAGTCCATCAATATATGTGCCGAACTTTTCCTCAAATGCTTCGAGAACCCCTTCCAGTGCATCGACATTCTGCTCGCACAAAGCATGAAAGTTAAGACCGTCGAGCTTGGAGACGATTGATTCATCAAAATTGCTCAGTGTTGTACCCAATCGACTATAAAGCCCGCACGGATTGTACAAATCGACGGGCGAAGATGAATATTCGGGATTAACGCGAAGCGATACGGAGATATTAGGATTTATCGCTTTAACCCGTTCGTAATAGCGGTGAAATTGCGCCGGAGAATTAAAGACGATATCATCACTGATTCGGGCAATTTCGTCGATATCTTCGTCCTTAAACGCCGGAGAGTAGGTATGGACCTCTTTATTCATTGTCTCACGGGCCAATTTCGCCTCATGCAGTCCGCTGGCAGTACATCCGTGCAGATATTTTCCGACAAGCTCAAACGTCGACCACATCGCAAAACCTTTCAGGGCCAAAATAATTTTTGCCCCGGATTCGCGCTGAACACGTTCCATAACCTGCAAATTTTTTTCCAACAGTGCTTCTTCACAAATATAGCACGGTGTATGGGTAAGTTGAGAAAAATCGATTGCGCTCATATCCAGTCCTGCGTAGGTTTTTAGTGGCGTGATTGTAGCATAGAGTTATTTCACGACAAATACCCGTACAAAAACATAGAACGAAACCTGCACTGTGTAAATATACAACCGCCAAAGGAACCTAAATGTCAATTAAAGATTACATTGCTGAAAATAAACTCGAATGGATGATCGTTTACAACGCTCCGACCGATGCGTACAAATACGCATACCGCGGATGTCTTGTCGTAACTGAGGGTAAAGTGATCACTGCGGACAAAAGCCTTCCGCCAAAAGATATCGTAAAACAAGTCATCCTTGCAACAAACAATGACACTATCGACTTTTTAGCATGTGAAGTTCCGTCTTTGAACCTTTTCGAAGGTTTTTTCGCAAAATACAAAGAGTTTTTAACTCCGGACGGAAAATACCTCCTCTTTATCCCAGATATTTACGGAAAAGGTCAATTCGTTCACGAAGGGATTACATTCAATGCGTTTTCATTGGATGAAAGCTCGGTATGGAACGATTTGCTCGAACTTGCCGACCTCTCTAAAGGGGATTTGAAAAAAATGTCCGATAAAGAAAAAATCGACGAAGTGTGCAAAGAGATCAAACGCAGCAACTTACGCGTACCGGAAAAAACATTCGATGAAATCAAAGCGATGCAACGCGAAGGAAAACTCTCTTTCGGAGCGGTTTGATTCCATCCGAAAAAGGCTTACCGCCTTTTTCACCCCTCTTCTTTCCGATTTTTTCACGCAGTTTCATTACCGCCCGTTACCTTGATATGCCACGGTTCATACCGGACTCCGTAAGGGTTGTTGTTGGTATAGCGAATCGAAATATATCCTCCGTCATACAACTTTTTAAAAACATCCGTCTCCTGAAACCGTTCCGTAAAATTAGCTGCACCGTAGCCCACTTTACCGATATCAAAATCGCCGATGCTGTGAAATGTAAAGCCGGGAGGAGCAATACTGGTCGATGTCAGACGCAAATCTCCCCCTTCACTCACCATTTTTTTTAAAAACAGGTGCATCTGTTTGACCGGAGCGCGGACGCCGGAAGTCAAAATGACTTCTTTACCGATCATTTTTTTTATCGTTTCATATTTCTCGATGGCAGCGCCTTTGAGAAGAAAATGCCCTGTTTTTTTAATATACACAAGCTCTTTTTCAGGAGTAACCGCCGTCAATTTCGGAACCGTGCGCTCTCCATAAAAGCCGTATCGGCGGGGATCACCATAAAAAATCGTCTCAATATATCCGATCTCGTCCGGTGTCAAAGGTTTGTTGCAACGAGCTGCGATTTTTAGCATTTCGTCGAAACTGATCGTATTGAATCGAACGTATCCGACAAAATTTTGAACCGCTGTCAGTTTATCCAGTAATGTTCCGACAACCGACGGAGCTTTCATCGTTGAAAGATAATTCGGTAGAAACTCTTCAATTCTCCCGAATACGACAGTAGAGCTGCACACCGCAGCCATAGCCAAAAATGCTCGTCTATCCATTCTCTTATCTTTAGAACAATTTCTTATACTCTATATCGTACAATCTTACCTCATTTTTAAAATAAAATAAATGCTAAAATCGTGTAAAATAGGGAAAAGTTGCTTGAAATCCCTACAGGAGATGGAGAATGACGTCTAAACTCTACTTAGAAATTGCCCGTAATGCGATCACATCGCATTTTTCACCTGTTTTTATCGACAAAGACGCACTGGTCGGAAAAGATCCTGCATTGGGTGAACCCGGAGCCGTCTTTGTTACGTTAACGATTAACAATCATTTACGCGGATGTATCGGATCGATAATCGCTCATCGTTCATTATTGGATGATATCATCGAAAATGCCGCAGCTGCAGCATTTAGGGATCCTCGTTTTCCCTCTTTACATGCTGAAGAATTGGATAAGATAATCATAGAAGTATCCCTTCTGACTCATCCGCAGCCTCTCGTCTATAGCGATGCCGAAGAGCTCTCCCGTATTATTCGTCCGAACATCGACGGTGTAATCATGCGTCTTGGGAATCATCAGGCAACCTTTTTGCCTCAAGTGTGGGAAGAGCTGAATGACTTTGACTCGTTTTTTACCCATTTGGGCCTGAAAGCGGGAATAGGCAGCGATCCTCTCACGCTTCATCCCGATATTTATATCTATCAGGTTGAGAAGATCAAGGAGGCCTAGATGGAATACTATCGTGCAAAAGAAGAACGTATCGTCTGTATTTTATGTCAGCACTACTGCACCCTCTCCGAAGGGCAAATCGGAATGTGTCATGTCGAACAAAACGAAGGCGGCAAACTAAAATGTCTCGTCTATGCCCATCCCTCCGCCGTTAATATTGACCCGATAGAAAAAAAACCGCTCTTTCATTTCCTTCCCCACACGACCAGCTTTTCTATCGGTACCGTCGGATGTAATCTCCGATGCCCGTTTTGCCAAAACTACCAAATTTCCCAAAATAGCGATATCGATACTTCCGTCACGCTTCTACCCCAAGATGCTGCACAAATCGCAAAAGATCGGGAGTGTGCATCCATCAGTTATACCTACAATGAACCGACTGTATGGTATCCGTATGCCAAAGATATCGGTTTGGCAGCAAAAAAGCGTGGTCTTCGCAACGTCTTCGTCTCCAGCGGATTCGAGTCTCCCGAAGTAAGCGAAGATCTGGCGGCATGGCTCGATGCAACCAATATCGATCTCAAAAGTTTCAACGATGAATACTACAAAAAGATTCTAAAGGCTTCTCTGGAAGGGGTACAACAAACACTCAAAGCGATGGTGAGGCTCGGTATCTGGGTAGAAGTTACGACACTGATCGTTCCCGGACATAACGACAGCGACGCGGAACTGCGTTCAATGGCCGAATTTATCGCAAACGAACTGGGCAAACACGTACCATGGCATATTAGCGCCTTTCATCCCGATTACAAGATGCTCGATACTCCGCCTACACCAATCAAAACATTGCAAAAGGCATATCAATTCGGAAAAGAGGCAGGGCTCTATTACGTCTATATGGGTAATGTCCCTTTGGCGGCACAAACCCGTTGTCCCGAGTGTGATACACTTCTGATAGAACGGCACGGCTATCAAATCACCCATTTTTATCTAAACGATGGCCGCTGTCCGCATTGCAACCGAACCATAGAAGGGGTGTGGAAATGAGTCATCGTCTTACAAGCGTTGCCGGCAGCTTCTATCCGGCAGAATCTTCATCGGTTCTCGAAATGATCGAACGTTTCAATTCGATTTTGGAATCGCATCCCGACACGTTGCAGCAGCTAAATGCTCTCACAGGCAACGCGATAATAGTTCCGCATGCGGGCTGGATGTACTCCGGATTTACTGCCAATATTGCGTTTCGGGTGCTGGCAAACAACACTCCCGATACCCTCGTCGTCATCGGTCCGTCTCATCGTGTAGGATTTCAGGGAATCAGTATCTCCGATATGGAGTATTTCCAAACTCCGCTTGGTGATTTGACGATCAATCTTCCTTTGGTCGAAGATTTAATGAACCGCTTTCCCATCTCCAATCTAATCCAAGCCCATCACGAACACAGTACCGAAGTGCAGATGCCTTTTATCAAACATTATCTGCCCCATGCGAAAGTAGTCGAAATGGTCTACTCCTATGCCGAACCGGCACAAATCAAACCGATCATCAGCTATCTTTTAAAACTTCACGGCATTGCCGTCGTTATCAGTACCGACTTAAGCCATTATTACTCGCTTGAACATGCGAATAGACTTGATTCGATTTGTCTCGATGCTATTCAAAAAGAAGATGTGGGAATATTACAAAACGGATGTGAGGCATGCGGGATAATTGGAGTGGAAGCGATGCTGGATGTCGCAAAAGACAAACACCTAGAAAGTATCATTCTCGATTATCGTACCAGTGCCGATGCGAGCGGGGATAGTACCCGCGTCGTCGGATATACGAGCGTTTTGTTTCGTTAAACGTCCATCTCGATAACGTTCCAAGGAAGCCCTTGGGTATTCATCTCATCCATGAACGGATCCGGATCGAGCTGTTCCATATTAAATACCCCTTGGCCGTTCCAGATGCCCTGTACCATCAATTTCGCGCCGATAACGGCAGGTACTCCCGTAGTGTACGAGACCCCTTGTGATTTAACTTCGGCGTAGCACTCTTCGTGATCTTTGACCTGATAGATATAGATGCGGCGTTTTTTGCCGTCTTTGAGACCTTCTGCGACAATACCGATATTGGTTTTACCTTTGGTTCGAGGACCCAATGACGCCGGGTCAGGGAGCAAGGTTTTTAGAAATTCGATCGGTACGATCTTCATCCCGTGATGTTCTACCGGCTCGATTCCGAGCATACCGACGTTTTCAAGGCATTTCATATGGGTCAGGTAGCTTTGCCCGAACGTCATGAAGAAACGGATGCGCTTAAGCCCTTTGATATGTTTGACCAATGATTCCATCTCTTCATGATAGAGTAAATAACTGTCTTTAGGTCCTACTTCGGGATAATCCCAGACTTGCATGATCTCCATCGGTGCCGTTTCGATCCACTCTCCGTTCTCCCAGTAACGCCCTTTTGCACTTACTTCGCGTAGATTGATCTCAGGGTTGAAGTTGGTTGCAAACGGATAACCGTGATCGCCCGCGTTACAGTCGAGGATATCGATCGTATGGATTTCGTCGAAATAATGTTTTTGAGCATACGCGCAAAACACATTGGTCGCACCCGGATCGAATCCGCTTCCGAGTAATCCCATGATTCCGGCCTCTTTGAACTTCTCGTTACGAGCCCATTGAAGTTTATACTCAAATTTCGCTTCATCCGGATGTTCGTAATTCGCCGTATCCAAATAAGCGGTTTTCGTTGCGATACACGCGTCCATAATCGCCAAATCCTGATACGGAAGGGCAACATTAATCAAAATATCGGGGGTGTATTTTTGGATCAGAGCGATCACTTCATCGGTATTATCCGCATCAACCGTCGTGATCTCGAGAGCACCTGATGGAAGTTCGCTTTGAATCTCTTCGCAGCGCCCGATGCTGCGGCTTGCCAAGATGATACGATCGAATACATCTTTGTTCATAACACATTTGTGTGCTACGACGCGCCCTACTCCGCCGGCGCCGATAATAAGTGCAGTTGCCATGGCAAAACCCCTAAAAAAAAGATAGTGTAATTATAGGTGAAAATCTCTTACGAAATTGTTACAGGAAAAAGGCCGCATACAGAGTCAGAGCCCAGATAAATGCCAACATCGACAGGGAGACGAAGACCAATGCGGCTCCCGCATCTTTTGCCCGCTTAGCCAACTCATGATGATCAAACGTCACCAGATCGACCGTCCGTTCTACGGCACTGTTAATAATCTCGGCCATCATCGGGATAAACAACGAGACGGATAAGATGGCATGATATTTAAAAGCTATCGGCAAACTCCATGCGATCACCATCCCAACGACAAATAAAACGATTTGAAGTTGAAACGATTTTTCATTACGTGATACTTCGATAAGGCCGTTCAATGCGTAACGGGTATTTTTAAAAAGTGTATATTCGGGCTTATTAAGCGCCATAGTGCTCCTTTAAATGAACAATAGCATCATACACGGTTTGCGGTTCACTATCAAGAGGCAAAGGTTCGCCGTAAATGATCCGAACCGTCCGCCGAAACCATGTTTTACGAGGTGTATGCCGTTTTGAAGCGCGTGAAAAAACACTGCCGTAAATCCCGTCAATGTAAAACGGCACGATTACCCCCTGGGAATTCGCCGCAATTTTTTGATATCCCGGATAAATTTTCCCGATCTCGCCGTCATAGCTGATGTTCCCCTCAGGAAACAGACCGACGATTTGATGATCGGAAAGCTCTTTTTGGGCATTTTGAAAAGCCTGTTTTGCCCCTTTTTGGGATATCGGGATCACTTTACCGAGTTCCATGATAGGACGGATCAGAGCTTTTTCATAGATAGAGCGCTCCATCAGATAGCGAATCCGCCGTTCGACCCCGATCTGTACCAATATCCAGTCCAACCAGCTGATATGGTTTCCAAGCATCAATACCGCCCCGGTAGGAGGGACATTATGGGTCTGCATCGGTACGATGTCGTAACGCAGAGCCAATAATTTTTCAAAAATGAGCCAGATAAAATACTCTTTATAGCGTACAAATGCCGCCAGGGCTAAAATTGCCGACACTCCGATCATGGTGTAAAAGATAATTAACGGCTCCCATCCCGCATACGCGAAAAGGGTCGTAAGTCCCAGAAAAAGGGTCATAAAAATATTTTGAATCCAATTATTGCCCGCCAAGATATAGGCTAAATGGGGACGCGGCGTCTTGTTTTGGATTAATGCGTTGAGGGCCACGATCATCATCGCCCCGCCGATACCAAATCCGAAGAAGGAAAAGGCGATCAACGTCAAACTCGTCGTATTCGGTAAAACGATCAGCATCATCGTCATCACTACCGCACCGGCAACAATAGAGCCTTTATGGAGATAATGACGTGAAAACCGAGATGTCAATACCGAACCGATAATAATCCCGAATGCCGCTAAAGCCATTAATCCCTGAATCACAATCGTATTTTCGATATGGAGCGTCGATTTGGCATAGGCTCCGAACGATGCCAATATCACCTGCGAAATCGACCAAAATAGGGAAAGAAATACGATAGCCTCAAAAATTTCCCGATTTCGACGGAGCATCATCCAATTTTTTCGCAATGAATACCCCGAAAGATATTTTTTAATATTAAATTTATAGACACTGTTTCGATGAAAGTCGCTCAATCGAAGGGTCATCCAAAACTCAATCGCGCTTCCGGCAACCAAAAGCCATCCCAGCGGAGCGATCTGACGCAGTATATCGGCCTCGTTTTCATAATCGGCAGAGAGTGATTTTTCAAACATAACCGTATACGCGATAATCCCTCCAAGAATAGCGACCGTCGTCACCGACTGAACCAATGCGTTTAAGGGGGCGAAATCCTTCTCTCCCGCGATCTCTTTGATATACCCGTATTTGGCCGGAGAATAAATCGCACTTTGTGCCGCCAAAATAAAGGTTAACCCAAAAGCGCCCCAGAACCATCCCTGATAATAACTGTAGGTGATCATAAGAGTAATCAAAACGGCCGCCGACGCGCCGTATCGCATGATTGCAGTTTTTGAAAAACGCTGGGAGAGATATCCGGAGGGGGTAAAAAGAAAAATAAAAGGGAGAAGAATGAATGCGTTCAATACTGCCGTGTAAATAATCTGTGTCTGATCGTCATAGATTTTAAAAACCGTGTTCTGGATAATAATTTTATGTCCCAAATCGGTAAAAGCGTTTAGAAATAACGCAACTGTATACGGGAAAATCCCCTTGATATTCCAGATGCTTTTCATTTGCCCAGAACCGTACTCCAACCCTCATAATAACCGTGTTCCTGAATCGCCGATTCATACAGCGACGTCGTCGTCTCTTCTACCGCTGCCGGAAGCACCGATTCATTTTTTATCAAAACGGCGCCATAAGCATAATCGCTTTCATCATCGTGCACATACTCTTTTAGTGAAAAGCCGTGAGATGCCAGTTGAGTCACAGCCCGTTCCATCGAACTTTTTGTCTGGAAAAAGAGATAATGTTCTACTTCTCTGGAGATATTCAGATCATCCCCTGCTTCGACCAAAGCCTCAATCGTATGGCGATTTTGTATCCCCAGCAAGCCATAGGCGTCGGGATAGAGATTGTCGGTATACATCTCCCATTTCGTATCTTTGGATGATCCGCGTTCGTATGCAAATCCTCCGTGACGGTTCATGACCTCGGTACTGATATTTTCAAAGCGTTTGGCGTTCGGTGCATAAAAATAGTATTCTGCCCATCCCTCTTTCATAATCCGTCCGGCAAAGAGCGCATCTAAAGAATTCAAAAACGTCGCGTATAAATCTTCACTGAACGCTTCGATCCGTTCGTTTACGGCATCGGCTTTGACAAACAGCCATAAAAGCCACGGCCGCTCTTCCTGCGGAGCCTCTTCGATCAAATCCAGTTCCACATCGCATCGATAAGGGGTATTTTCGTCATCCAAAAGCTCATAAAACTCTATCATTTCTTGTCCCTTATTTTTTTGGAATTATAGGGTCTTTATTCTTGGTTTTCTCCCAAGTAGCTTTTTTGAAGTTTCACTTTACTTGCCAATTCCTGTACGTTTTTCGTATCGATTAGCGGCGAGGATTCTTTTTGGCGCAGCGTATGGGATAAAAGCTGCAACTGAGCAGTCACTTCAGATGCCACCTCTTCCAGACTTTGACGAATAGAGCGATATTCCTGACGTTCATACGATTCGAGCGTGACGATAAGCTCCGCGAGTTTGCCTTTGGCATTCATAAACTCTTCGTGCAGGGTTTCGGCGGAAACAAACAAACGGCTGAGAGGCTTAAGAGTGTCCGAGAGTTCTTTGGATTGTGAGGTGATTTCACGCATCTGTTTGGAGGAGAGAACCATTTGCTGCATGATAAGCTCGCTTTGTTCACGCGATCCTCTCAAAAGTGCATCGTTTTCGAGCAAAGCGGTCACTATCGACTCGCTTTTACCGCCGATAGTTTGCAAATGGTGGGCGAAATCATGGATAATGCGATCCAGCTCTTTTTGAAGTATACTGATCGTATGTTCGGGCTGCTGATGGCGAGAAATCTCTTTGAGCTCTTCGTGTATCGATTTAAGCTGTGCTTCTACCTCTTTTTGTTCGTCGCAGCTGGATCGGACTACATTTTTAAGTTGATTGAAATGATCTTGCTCCGCAACCCGAAGCAGATCGATATGACGATGGACGACATTGTCCAGACTCGGAAGTTCGCTAAGGGTAAACTCTTCGAACTTTTCGGTCGCACTTTGCTGTTGCGCCAGCAAAGACTCGATTTTAGAAACGAACAGTTTTTGATTGGACTGAATCACATTCAACGCATCGATCTCTTCTTTGAAAACTGAATGAAGCTGATCGTGCGTCGTACTCTCCATCTGGGCGACGACATCGAGACGACTGTTCAAAGCGGTAATCGATCCGTTCAAAAGAGCGATATCATCTACCATGCCGGATAAACGGATACGCTCTTCATACGCGTTCATCGTCGAAATACTTTGACTCATCACGCTCATAATGGCAGAAAGGACCGCCCCGACGCTTAGAGCCAATAAAGACTCTTTTATGACCGCAGTATCTGAAATCGTAGTTGCGTATACGGTAAAATGGAGCAGTGCGCCGACGATCCCTAATGCCAATACTACCGGAGTATAGTTGATCTTATTGGGGTCTTTGTAAACTGAAACATGCCGCAAAAACAACAAAGACATAACAATAATGACTGCAAGTAAATCAACGCTGATCATACACTCCCTTTTTTTACAAAATAATCTCTATCAGCTCTTCGGGTTTGGAAGCGACATGATCCCCTGCACCTTCACGGCTGAATCCCCATCCGGCAAATATACTCTCGATACCGGCGCTGCGTGCCGCTTCGATATCTTTGATATTATCTCCGATCATCCAAGCACGATCCGTACCGTTTCGATAGGTATGATAATCGAGGTGCGTATGGAGCATCTGCGGATGAGGTTTCGGTGTCTCTACATTGTCAGCACCGACAATGAGATGGAAATATCGGTCCAGATTCAAATGGTGCAACATCCGTTTGGCAAACGTACTCGGAGCATTCGTTGCCACCCCCATAACGACGCCTTCATCGTCCAGAATTTTCAACAGTTCAGCCACCCCGTCATACGCACGCACGTTTCGGATACATTGATCGTAATAATGCTCTTCAAAAATCGCTTTGGCACTCTTTTCATAAAGCTGCGTACCGTAAAAAACCGATGCAAGATTGCGAGTGGGTGCATTAATGGCATCGACCACTTCTTGTACCTCCAAAGGAGGAAGTGTGTAATGTACGCCACGTACATAGTTGATCGAGAGGGTAATATCCAACCCTGAATCGATCAGTGTGCCGTCCATATCAAAAAGTGCAATTTTTTTCATTGTCATTTCATTTTTGTATACAGTTCGCTTAATGTTTTAACAAATAGCGAATGGTCGTTCGGACATAGGCAAACACGATAATCCCGATACCCCAGTTCATGAGCGATTTCGGCATATTCCATGCTGAGTTCGTAATCGGTCTCCGAATTATCGATCGTAAACGCTATCGGAAAAATAAGCACTTTTTTAGATGAAATACTTCGGAGCATTGTTTCTAAAGACGGCTCCAGCCATTTCATAGGACCCACTTTGGACTGATAAGCCAAATGTATCGCATTAAAGGCGATACCCTCTTCTTGCATCAGCGATTTCAGGATCTCAACATGGGCGATAACATGGCGTTGATACGGATCACCCTCATCGACGATTTTTTGGGGAAGTCCGTGTGCCGAAAACACGAGATCGAACTCTTCGCTTTTTGCGTCGCCTATCGCCTCTTTGATCCGTTCCAGAACACATCGGTTGTAATTCGGATCGGCAAAAAAATGTTTGATCTCGCTCATAATGGCATTCCACCCGATACGATGGGCCGTTGCCTCGAAATCATCGAGAGAAGATTGGGTCGTCGTACTCGAGTATTGCGGATACAGAGGGATCAAATAAACTTTCTCGATTCCCATCTCTTTAAGCCTGCCGCACACCTCTTCTGCCATGGGGGGAGTATAACGCATCACAAAATCCACCGTGACATCCGCTCCTACTTCATCTTGCAATTTCGCACACAATGAACGGGTATAATCGACCAGTGGAGATTTCCCGCCAATTTGCCGATATATCTCCTGTGACTTTTCCGTGCGTGAAAAAGTGATTATCGCAGCGATTAATCGGCGCAGGAGTTTGCTTTTCGTCCGTATTATATAAGGGTCGTTAAACATATTATGTAAAAAAATCTCAACCTCGTTGAGATTGTTGGGACCCCCCATATTGAGTAGTACGATCGCTTCTTTCATGTCGCTTGTTATCCGTCTGTTTTTTGAGAAAGTGTACCATAACGAAGCGTTAAATTTTAGTATTATAAAAAAAACTAAAGCTTTATATTCTATAATAGGTCAAGAAAAGAAATTTTAGGAGGCGTAATGACGGTAAAGTGGACACTCATACCCCTCATTTTATTGACATTCAACGCTCAAGCCGAATCGCAAAGGCGTGAACCTTCTTTACTTCTTGAATACGAAAGAGAACTCAAAAAAAACAATGATTCTCTTAAAAACGATGAAAATCCGTTTTCCAAACATCCTACAATTACTTCCGTATCCAAACCGACTCCGCCGACCGTTCCTGTCGTCAATGCGGTCACGATGAATGAACCCGTATCCAAAAAACCGCTTTATGACAACGATGATATCGGTAAAGATGCAAATCCATATATCATCGTCAAAAAAACGGCTCCGATCGCATCTGCTACAACCTGTCCTGATCCTGTGCCTGCCGATTCTGAGAGCGATCAGCCGCATAAAAGCATTATCAAACATTTGAGCAATGTGAAAGAGAAATTATTGAGTAAAGCCAAAGAGTTTTTAGGAACTCCTTACGGTTTCGGCGGAAAAGACGGCGATAAAACCGATTGTTCCGGTTTTACGCGGCAAGTGTATCAGCAATTCGGCGTATCGCTGCCGCATAGCGCAGCCGAACAAGCACAGCTAGGTGAAAACGTCGATCCGAACGATTTACAAGTCGGCGATCTCCTCTTCTACCGCACCTACAAATCCGATCCGTCTCATGTTGCGATTTATGCCGGAAACGGACAAATCATTCACGCCTCATATGCGGCAAAAAAAGTACAGTACGATTCAATCGATAAGGGATACTATAAACAACGTTTCATGTATGCAAAACGTCTCGCACTTAACTCTGAGTACGACGAATAGGAGTCTGTTATGTCTGCACTCTATTCCGTTCTTGATAAACATTGGCTCTGGAAAGAGATTTATACCAAACTCGATATCTCATCTCCCGCTTATCAATATTGGAATAACAGCCGTCATATCAAACTCAATCGATACGTTTTTCTCGAAAAAAATACCCTTCCCGCCAAATATGCCCATATCGAAGAAAATCTGACCGATCTTTCAGGTTATCTTCCGACCCAATACGCCGCAACACAGCTCGGCATCGACAATCATATTTTCAGCTACAAAAAAATGCGCCTCTACAATCAATTTGAATACAAATTTGTCAACGATATTAAATTTGTCAATATAAAACGTTTTTTTCTTGAAAACGGTATTAAAATAGAGAAAAACAGCTATGTCCATCTTGCACGACTGGATGAATTAATCATTACGCCGGACGCACGTTTTTACCGAATCGATAACAATTACGGAATGGTTGTCTACGACTGATTTTTGAATTACAGCATCAACGGCAATGTCGGTCTGCCGAAAAGATACCCTTGAAAATTTTCACATCCGAGTTCGACCAGTTTTTCATACTGTTCGCGTGTTTCAACCCCTTCTGCAATAACTTCCAAGCCAAATTTCTGACCGATGGAAATGATCGTTTCGACAATGATAACGTCGTTTTCATCGGTTGTTAGATCACGGACAAACGACTGATCGATTTTCAATTCATCGATCGGAAGTTGTTTGAGATACGACAATGACGAATACCCTGTTCCGAAGTCGTCGATAGAGAGGCTTAACCCCATATTTTTCAGACGATTGATTTTTATTAATGCTTCATTCGTATTTTTTATTAACAAGCTTTCTGTCAATTCAAGACGTAATTGTTCTGCAATAACATCATATTCGTCGATAATCGACTCTACCATATCCACAAAATTCTCTTTTTCAAACTGCTTGTAGCTGACGTTGACGGAGATGCGCCAAGAGTGCTTGATCGGATCGTTTTCCCAGACTTTCAGCTGTTTGACCGCCTCGCGCAGAATCCATTCCCCCAGCGGAATGATCAGTCCGCTCTCTTCGGCCATCGGAATGAAACTTCCCGGTGAAACCAGCCCGTGATCGGGATCGTTCCATCGGAGCAATGCTTCGACTCCTATAATTTGTTCATCCCGATTAACCAACACCTGACTCTGATAATACAGAGCCATCGATTTATTTTCAATCGCTTTACGGAGCCGATCGATCATATAGGCTTTGTTTTCAATGATCTTTTGAAGTTCGGGATCAAAAAATTTGAAGGTATTGCGTCCGTTAGCTTTGGCATTGTACATTGCGCTGTCGGCATATTTCATCAAATCATCTACCGAATGCTCGTCATTCATAAAAAGTGCTATCCCGATACTGGCACTTAGCCGAAAATCATGCTCCATTATCAGATACGGCTTTTGCAATTCCGCCAAAATTTTCTCCGCTATTACACTGATATGATCGATGGCGGTATCTCTATCTGTCTTATATGTATTCACTAAGACGACGAACTCATCACCGCCCATACGTGATATTGCATCGCTTTGACGCGTGACGCTGCATATCCGCTTGGCCGTTTCGATGAGTACCAAATCGCCCGCCTGATGCCCTTTTGTGTCGTTAATCGCTTTGAAATGGTCCAAATCGATAAAAAATATACCGCCGTAATAATTATGCCTATCATTTTGTTTGATCATTCGATGCAAATATTCCTGAAGCAATGCACGATTCGGCAATTCTGTCAAAGCGTCGTAATAGGCTAATTTGACGATCTTTTTTTCTTTCTCTTTGATATCGGAAATATCCATCACGGCGGAAACTCTGATATTTTTCCCGCCCAAAACACAATCGCGTCCTCGCAAGATAGCCGGAAAGGTACTTCCGTCTTTACGAAGCATGTACGCTTCGTAAGGCTCTTGGTTTTCATTATGAATAACACGTTTTACGAGATCGTGAGATTGCGGAGCAACAAAATCCAATGCATTTTTTCCGATCATTTCACCAATATCGTATCCTAAAAGTTTAGGTGCAACGGTATTGACCCGGACGCATTTTTTATAATCATCATAAATGATAAGACCTTCAATGGTCGAATTGCTCAATGCTTCGAATGAACGGATTGATTCATCTCTTTCGTTTAATACCTCGAGCTCTAATTTTTTTTGTTCGGTGATGTCGATACCGACCTGGACTTTGGCAAGCGTACCGTTTTTCCATCGGATTATCCGATCATTGAACAAATAGTGCCGATTGTTGAGCGTATTGTGGTTTTCCCACTCGAAAGTGGCACCGACAGGATGTACCGTCGGATCGGCAGATTGATGTATCGGACAAAAGGTACACGGGATTTCTTGATTTTTTTGCAATACTTTAAAGCAGGTTTTTCCGACGACATTACCGAATTCTTCAATACATTGATTATTAACATACAGGATTTCATATGTATGCAAATCAATAACATATACTAATGCCCCGGTAGAATTGACGATGATTTCCATAGGGTCAAAATTTTCCAGAAGATGTGAAGTGCCCATCTCTCAGCGCTCCAACGGCAATTGGTCTAATAGGCTAAATAATTCTTTGCTTGCTGTTTCGGCGGATTTGAAGTCATTGATGATTTTTGCTGATTCGGTAGGTAAGCCACTTTTAATGCATTCAACCGCATCGATTATATGATAGTGTACCTGTGTATGCGGCTGAATCAGACTTTTATAACTTTGCGTATGAGAAAAACGTTCTTTACCGATTCCGTAATCATACCATTGACCTAATCTACACTCATGATGATCGGCAAAATGGGTTGATGTACTGTTATTCATGACTGCGATATATGCATTCGTTTTAAAAAGCAAATGATCCAATTTGACCAATCCGATAAAAGTATTATCCAACATATGGTCAATAGATAATGCCATTTTTTCGCCATCATCGGCAAAGCTTTGAAGCGTTGCTTCGAAACTGTTTGTTAATCTTTCCGATTCCCGTGCTATTGCGATCATGGATTCGGAAGAATCTCGAATCGCCGCAGACTCTTGTTTTAACGCATTAATCGTTATTTCTACCTCTTTTGTCGCTTTTTGAGTCCGTTCCGCAAGCTTTCGCACTTCATCTGCCACTACGGCAAAACCCCGTCCGTGTTCTCCGGCACGTGCCGCTTCAATAGCGGCATTGAGCGCCAGTAGATTCGTTTGATCGGCAATATCATTAATAAGCATCATGAGGGAAGAAACATCACTAATCCCGCTGGTAAGTCTTTGAACACCGCCTGTAGATTCGGTAATTGATGCCATAAGTTTTTGAAGATTATCCGAAATAGCCGATAGACTCTCCCGAGACCCTAACGATGAGTTTTTTGCATGGTGCTGCATTATATGAAGCTGTTCGACACTTCCCGAAAAATCTTTTTGAATAATAGGGATATTGTTCGTACAACCCGATAAAAGCAATTCAATCAATTCTTCCTTAAGAGAAGCCGCTTGGATCTGTTGTTCCTCTTTAGTCGTTTGTTCCATCAGAAGAGAATTATGTATTTCGATTTCTTTTAATGTTTGTTTCAAATAGCCGTTTTCTTCTTCCAATTCATTCAGTTTATCCGTAAATGATGTTTTATTTTTCCCGAACATGAATAGACCTTGTATATATAAAATTGTGGACATACGTGTGATTAGATGTATGACATTGTGTTGAGGATTCAGATATATTAATCTATAGACTATTTATTTATAGATTGACAATCTATAGAACATTGATTCATGGATATTAACGAACTATAATTTAAAGTATTCTTAAGCTAACTCTTATAATAAGGATAATCTATGAGTATATTTAAGAATTTATGTGTAGCGGACGATGAGGAGGTTCAAGAGTTTATCAAACGGATTGCAGCCAATGTAAAACGAATCCGTTTAGAAAAAGGGGTCACACAACTGGCATTAGCATTGATGATAGGGCAAAAATCTGCAGCTTTTTATGCGAATGCCGAAAATTCCGCCAAAGACCGGCGATTCAATCTAGAACATCTTTATAAGATCGCCAAAGCGCTTGATGTCGATGTCACCGAATTTTTCAAATAATTATGATCGCCGTTTTGCCCAGCGTGGAAAGAATCGGGAGGGAGAGAGAATCGGCTCGATCTCTTTAGCGTCTATGAGATATTCTTTAAGGCGTTTTGCCAGATAAGGGGCGAGTACAAACCCGTATCCTCCCGAACCGTTAATCATCAGTAGATTCGGATAAAAAATATATTCAGACGGATTAACCGGCTGGCCGTGGCGCAGATGGGGAAAATGTTCCAACGTCGCATCCGCATCGACCAATGGACCTAACATCGGCAGATAATCGTTTGATCCCGATCGTAGTCCCGTGTAATCATGTAAAATATTAATATTACTTAATTTTAATGTTTTAGAGGCTTTCTCCAACAATACGGCTCTTCCGTGATCTAGGTCATAAGGCTTTCCGGAAAACGGTGAGTAGTGGACATCGTGGGTCGCTCCGATGGCAACTCTTCCCTCTTTGGTCGTCGGAGAGATCGAAACATGATGATGCAGGATACAGGGAAGATGCGTTGACGTCTCGATATCGATACGATGCCCCCATATCCCGCGCAGTCCTACATACTCGATCGGCAAAATCTTGGGATATGCACCAATGGCCAGAATCAGATATTTTGCCCGGATTGGACCTATATTCCACATCCCGTCTCGATGAACCGGCATTTGTGCTCTCAATAGATAAAAATC
>NZ_CALDDG010000133.1 GCF_937936435.1 uncultured Sulfuricurvum sp.
AGAGGATCAGGGCCGTCGTCAGATTATCGGCGATAGGGGAGATGAAAAATGCCAAAAAACCCGTAATCCAAAAGAGTTCCCGATAACTGTACCCTTTTGCGATCAGCTTCCCTTTGAGGGCATTAAAAACTCCTCTTTCGATCAGGGCTTCGACAAAGGTCATGGCGACGTAGAGAAAAAAGAAGATTTCGGCGATCTCATAGACCAAATGGGTGATTTCATTTTTGAACGGGATAAAATTGAGTCCGTATACAGCGTAAAATCCTCCGATCAGGATGTACATGAACGTACCGATAAACAACGCAGGTTTAGCCTTATCGATATGGTATTTATCTTCCGTCGCGATAAAATAATACCCGATGATAAAGATGAGAAGCAGCATCCAACCGAAGGGATGGGTCGAGAGATCAATCCCGTCTAATTCCATATCCGTAATCATCAATTTCCCTTTCGCAGATTGAAACCGATAGCCCTATCTGGAGTAAAATTAAGCAAAAATTAATTTGCTCGGTTCCCCTAGTATAGTCTATGAGGGTAAACAGAGATTTACAATCGGCAGGGGAAAATACAAAATATAGGAATATTTTTTAATTTTTTCAAGTAAAAAAAGTGGTTTGAGCAGGCTAAGCAATTAATTCAAAAAAACTCCGAAAGGATCGTCATCGGGGATAGAAGCCGGATCGATTTCAATCGAATCGATGATAACGGATTCACGCTGATGGGGAGGAAGACGGAGTTTGAGACGCTCGATCGCCTCTGTCTCATTTTTTGCATCGATAGGATAGATGCGGCTTTTCCCCTCAAGCCGTATGTCGATCAGATAGCGCATCCGAATCCTTTAACAGATAAAGTTGTCCGTAACAGTCGCAAAATTTTTTACAGCCGCAGGAATAAAAGATATTTTTTCCGGTGTCGAGAGAGTAGCTTCCGAAATCGGTTTTGATCACCTCTCCTTGAACCCGTTCTACCGTGATGATTTTTACGAGGCAACTATCCATGGGATCGAGTCGATGAAATTTTTCCCGTGCGGAATGAACCCATAGAATTTTAGCCGGAAGAGAGAGATTGCGGACGGCATCGCTGCTCCATTCTCGCAGTGCACCCAAGGTGTCAAGCTCCGAGTCATTGATATTCCGGTAGGGACGCATTACAACTCCGTAGTGTTTGGGAGTTACAGTGCATATTTAATTCTATTTTTAGAATGCGAAAAAATGCATTACGTATTCGATGCGTCGCGCAATGATTTTTCCGCGCGATGGATGATATGTTGGATGGATTCGCTATTCTCCTGTACTTCGGTCGCCAAGCGGATGGAGAAATGGGATTTTTGGCGTATTTTTTGTGTCAGAGGGAGTGTGTTTTCCGGAGAATCGATCAAATAAGCGAGGAGAAAACTCTTTTTCCCCCATCGCACAAGCATGTCGCTTTGTCGGATATTGGATTTGATATCTCTGACAAAATCGTAGACGTCGGCATCGTTGCTTACAAGTTCGACAAGGGTTGTCGCCAGCAGTTTTTTGTTGAACAAAGCGGCATCGTTGAGACTTTTCATCGTGTGGGTGAAATACTCTTTATCGTAGGCGCCGCTTTCTTTGTCGATAGTTGCATCGTTTTCGATCATAATCCGTTTGATAAGATCCTGGGAAATATCGCAAAACGTCAGAATCGTGTAGTTCTCAACAGGATTTTGGACATTAACGGAGAAAGCATGCGGTTCGATGCGGTGACTGAGCATGCTGACAACTTTGTCGTTTTCGGGAAGCTCAAGGAGCGATTCGGTCCATGCATCGGCATTATCGACTTTTCCGGCATGAAAATAGCTGTCATGAGGTACAAAGCGGTTCAGCAGCGAGCCGAATTCGCGTAAAAAACCTTTAGCAGAGTCGACATTGGCAAAATCGAGAAAAGCTTTATTAAAAAGAACCGGAACATGGTTATGCATCAAGACGATCAAATCTTTTTGGGTATTGATAACCGATAAAAAAAGTTGGCTTAAGGGATTGTTTTCGTCTAGCAAATGAAGTTCGTTTTGTTGTATCGCCATATTCTACCTTAGAAACAGTATGGCGTTATTATAATACATCACGAAGAGATATTGGGAATATTTGTGAATCAAAATGACCTAAACGGCCATTTTTTCATTCGTATACGAATAGGTCGAAGAGATCGAGCGCAGACGCTCCGCCGCTTTGGTGAATACCTCGATCGTATAGTCGATCTCATCGGCAGTCGTGAAACGGCTGAGGCTTAGGCGGATCGCCGTGTGAGCGAGTTCCGGATCTTCGCCGATAGCGGTCATGACCGGATTGGCTTCGAGCGATTCGGATGCACAGGCACTTCCGGTAGAAGCGGCGATTCCGGCACGGTTAAGATCCCACAGCATCGACTCTCCTTCGATACCGCGAAGAGAGATAAGGATGGTGTTCGGCGTACGGCGCGCACGGTCTCCGACGACGATTGTGTCTGGGATTTGAGCGATCGCGTCTTCGAGACGGTCACGAAGGGCACGGACATCGCTGTTCATTTTTTCCAGATGTCCGACCGATTGTTTCATCGCCAGACCCATACCGATGATGTAGGCGACGTTCAGCGTACCCGCACGTTTTCCTCCCATCTGCTCTCCGCCGTGGAGGAGATTCGGAAGTTCTTTCCCTTTTTTCACATACAATCCGCCGATCCCTTTCGGACCGTGAAATTTATGCGCCGAGAACGTGAGGTAGTCGATCGGTGTTTTGGTCAGATCGACGGAAACTTTTCCGATGGCTTGAACGGCGTCGGTGTGGAACAAAATCCCTTTTTCTTTAGCGATAGCGGCGACTTCTTCGACCGGAAAGATCATCCCCGTCTCGTTGTTCGCCCACATCATCGAAATGAGGATGGTTTTATCGGTGATCGCCGCGGCGACACGCTCCGCGCTGACGTATCCGTACTGGTCGACGTCTACGAATGTGATCTCTGCTCCGTTTTCTTCGAGGAAGTGGAGGGTCTCAAGGACGGACGGATGTTCGACTGCAGAAGCGATGATGTGATTTTTGGCAGGGTCTTTGAGGATATGTTTGAAAAAGATCCCTTTGAGAACCGTATTGTTGCTCTCCGTTGCGCATGAGGTGATGAGGATGTCATCCGCATCGGGTGCGTTTAGCGCATCGTACATGTAGCCCATCGCTTCGTTCAAATGGGGACGAACTTCAATCCCGTACTGGTGCAGTGAATTTGGATTGCCGTAGAGCTCTTCGAAAAACGGTTGCATTTTCAT
Organism: uncultured Sulfuricurvum sp.; assembly: GCF_937936435.1. Lineage (GTDB taxonomy): Bacteria > Campylobacterota > Campylobacteria > Campylobacterales > Sulfurimonadaceae > Sulfuricurvum. Next base: position 3,257 of record NZ_CALDDG010000133.1, read on the forward strand.
CTTGACCAGCGGGTCGAGTTTCGTCGTGGCATTATTATCGAGATAAACACGTTTCATTTTTTGTCCTCATGGTATCGTTGTTATGAGGAGTATTGCAAGATTTGTTCGAGAAGAAGTTTATTTTATAAATTTTAACAAGATAGTTTATGTTTTAGGGATTAATCAAACCATAATTTGGATCGATTAAAATATCGTCTTTTGTAAATGGTTGTTTATCTTTACCAAGAGCAAATAAGTAATAATGATTTTGATCAGAGATTTTATAATAGTACGTTTTTGACAAATGATCATCACCTAGTTTTTTAGATACTCTAACTAGCATATTTAGAGTTGAAATATACTCATTCTGCATTTCAGGGGGGATAGAATTTAAAAGTTCCTGTAAGGAATTAGGATATATTTGATACTTAGCTTTGTATAGTTCAATGTGTTTTGATAATTCAAGTAAAGTACTTTTTTCAACATTGAGAGAAAGATTTTTTTTCTCATCTTGATAAATATAATAAAGAAAAGCACTGATAGAGAGAACAATAATTAGACCAACTGATAGACCAAATAAAATTACTTTTTTCATATGTTTCTAACTCACTTTGTAGATGTTAATAAATTATTTTAAACATTATACATGATATATTGAGTTCTGACTCGCTCCCAAGCTCCAGCTTGGGAGTGTAATATTTGTCTGCATTCCCAACGAGGACGTTGGGAACGAGCGGAAGCGGGAAGAGTGGGCTGAAAGGCTACTTATTGTCATTAAGCATTTGTTCAATAGTCTCTTTTAACGTCCGAATATCATTTTTACACACATCAAATACCGCTTCGGCATTGAGATCGAAATAGTGATGGCTGATAATGTCGCGCATCCCTTTGACCGATTTCCAATCAACCGCAGGATAATTGGAAAGCAGTTTTTTATCGGTGATTTTATCGACGTTTTTGAGGCTCTCGCCGATGGCGATCAACTGCATACAAATAGCGTCAAGTTTTTCATGACCTGCTTCATCTTCTAAAAAGTCATCGGGAGATCGGATAGGCTCGAAGCGTTTTAGGATGCGCTCAGTTGCGCCGTAAATCTGAGTGAGGGTTTCGATCAACAGAGCCTTTTCAGGCATAAATAGCTTCTTTTTGGATACGTTCTTTGAGAAACGTATTCATGCTCTCACGATAGCTGATGAGGTCGACATGGGTATGCATCAGCTCTTCGAGATCGAGACGGATGCGCGAGAGTTTAAACAGATTGGGTTGTTTGGTTTCGATCACCACATCGACATCGCTTTGTTCCGTCGCTTCATCGCGTGCGACAGAGCCGAATACGCCGATACGGATGATTCCGAACTCATCCGCATGATGCTGTTTGTACGATTCTAATACTTTGAGTACGTCTTGTCGTTTCATGTAATGATTATAACCTATCTGTAGTATCTATTTCAATGATGCGACCATTTTCCATGATTTTGCCGACTTTTTCACCACCGTTTTACGGGAATCTGCCTCACAATATCATTATAATGGGACTTATTTGATAAAATACGACTTTTATTATTATTTACGACTTCAAATCTCCTGCATCCGGAAGATGCAGGTAGCTTTAGGGGGTTGTAGGGACATATACGTCCCTGCCGCAAATATGGGCTTGCTCATATTTGTGCATAATATCAGTCAGAAGGTTTTAGAGCAATGAACGAGAGCAAAGATTTTTTACGCACCATCGTCGAAGAAGATATAAAAGCACACAAATATAACGAAGTCGTGACACGCTTCCCCCCAGAGCCGAACGGCTTCCCTCACATCGGACACGCCAAATCGATCGCGATCAATTTCGGTATCGCGCGGGACTATAACGGTCACTGTAACCTTCGGATGGACGATACCAACCCGACGACCGAAGATACCCGCTACGTCGAAGCGCTCAAAGATGCCGTCGAATGGCTGGGATTCAAATGGGAGGGGAATGTCCGCTACACCTCCGATTATTTCCCTGAACTCTATGAATATGCAAAACAGCTTATCAGAATGGGCAAAGCCTACGTCGACAGCCTCACCGAAGAGGAGATTAGAGAGTATCGCGGAACAGTCACCGAACCGGGTCGCCGCAGCGTTTATGCCGAGCGTAGCGTCGAAGAGAACCTCGATCTATTAGAGCGGATGAAAAACGGCGAATTCAAAGACGGCGAGCATGTTTTGCGTGCCAAAATCGACATGAGCGCGGCGAACATGAAGATGCGCGATCCGTTGCTGTATCGTATCCGTCATGCGCATCACTACCGTACTGGAGATGCATGGAATATCTACCCGATGTACGATTACGGACACTGTCTCTCCGACTACATCGAGGGGGTTTCCCACTCGATCTGTACGCTCGAATTCGAAAACAACCGCGACATCTATGACTGGGTACTCGATACGCTGGGACTGACATCTCCGCGTCCGTATCAGCACGAGTTTGCACG
>NZ_CALDDG010000134.1 GCF_937936435.1 uncultured Sulfuricurvum sp.
CTTCTTCGGGAGAATTCCGAGGGGATTATCTGTACCTCGGCGTGTTTGCAGGGGGAAGTGAACTGGCATCTCAATACCAACGGCGAACGTAACGTCAAAAACGGGGCGTTAGGGTATGACGAGGCCAAACGGATCGCGCTGGAGTACCGTGAGATATTCGGAGATGATTTTTATATGGAGATCATGCGACACGGGATCGCCGATCAGCTTTTTATCGATGAGCAGGTGATTAAAATCTCTCGAGAGACGGGGATCAAACTGGTCGCGACCAATGATACCCACTATACTTTTCCCGACGATGCACAATACCACGAAGCGTTTATGTGTATCGGGATGAATAAACTCTACGACGATCCCAAACGGATGCGCCACTCGGTTCACGAGTTCTACATCAAATCGCCCGAGCAGATGGCACGCCTCTTTGCCGATATCCCCGAAGCGCTCTATAACACGCAGGAAATCGTGGACAAATGCCAGTTGGAGCTGAAACTGGGGAACCCGACACCGCCAAATTTTAAATTTACGACCGAATACGCCCGTGAAGAGGGGCTGGAAATCACCGAGGATTCGGAGTATTTTATCCACTGCTGCCGCAAAGGTTTGGAGATGCGGCTGGTTCACGTACCGACCGAGCGCCATCAGGAGTACCGTGAGCGTCTGGAGTTCGAGATCGACGTCATCAATCAGATGAAATTCCCGGGCTATATGCTTATCGTTTGGGATTTCGTACGCGAAGCAAAAAAAATGGGGATTGCCGTCGGACCGGGACGGGGATCGGCGGCGGGAAGTCTGGTCGCGTACGCGCTGGAGATCACCGACATCGATCCGATGAAGTACGATTTGCTTTTCGAGCGTTTTTTGAATCCGGAACGGGTATCGATGCCCGATATCGATATGGACTTTATGCAGGCGCGCCGCGGTGAGATCATCGACTATGTCGTGCGTAAGTACGGGCGCGAGCAGGTGGCGCAGATCATTACCTTCGGTTCACTTCTGGCTAAGGGGGTCATTCGCGACGTCGCACGGGTTTTGGATATGCCGCTTTCTCAAGCCGACATGATGGCCAAACTGATCCCGGATGAATTGGGCATTACCCTGAACGGTAAAACCAAAGGGGGAGAGTTCAAACCCGGAGCGTTTCAAAAAGAGCCGAAGATCGCCGAATTGATCGAAAGTGACCAGCAGGCAGCGCGGGTTTGGGAGTTTTCCAAAAAACTCGAAGGTCTCAAACGCAACGCCGGGATGCACGCGGCGGGGGTTGTTATCTCTAACGAACCGTTATGGAAGAAAACCCCGATCTACAAACCTTCGGGGGAGGAGACGTTCGTCACCCAGTATTCGCTCAACTACCTCGAAGACATCGATCTGATCAAATTCGACTTCTTGGGGCTTAAAACACTCGACGTTATCGATAACGCGATCAAACTGATCCAAAAACGGTACGATAAAACGATTGATTGGCACGCAATCGACGAAAACGATCCGAAGGTGTACGAAATTATCCAAAGCGGTGACACGATCGGGATGTTCCAGATCGAGAGTTCGGGAATGCAGGATCTTAACCGCCGTCTTAAACCCAGCTCATTCGAGGACTTGATTGCGGTACTCGCTCTCTATCGTCCCGGACCGATGGAATCGGGGATGTTGGATGATTTTATCGAACGTAAACACGGTCGTCAGGCGATCACTTATACATTCGATTCGATGGAGCCGATCCTCAAACCGACCTATGGAGTCATCGTCTACCAAGAGCAGGTCATGCAGATCGTACAAACGGTCGGAGGATTCAGCCTCGGCGGGGCGGATATCGTACGACGTGCGATGGGGAAAAAGAAACTCGAAGAGATGCAAAAGTACAACAAAGAGTTCAGTGAGGGGGCAGCCAAGCAGGGGCTGGATTACCAGAAGGCCTCCGAACTCTTCGACCTGATCGAAAAATTTGCCGGATACGGGTTCAATAAATCGCACTCGGCGGCATATGCGATGGTCACCTTCCAGACGGCATGGCTCAAAACCTACTATCCGCAGGAGTTTATGGCGGCATTGCTCACCTCGGAGAAAGACAATACCGACAAGGTCGTCAAATACATCGACGAAGCCAAACGGATGAAAATCTTCCTAGGAGCACCCGATATCAACCATTCGCAGCTCGAATTCTCCGCAATCACCAAAGACGATCAGGATCAAATCCTCTTCGGTCTCGGAGCGATCAAAGGGGTCGGTGAAGCGGCGGTCGAATCGATCCTCGAAGCGCGCAGCGAGGGTGAATTCAAAGACATTCAGGATTTTATCAATCGTATCGAGCCTCAAAAGGTCAATAAAAAAGTGATCGAGTGTATCATCAAAGCCGGAGGTCTGGATCAGTTCGGATACTCACGCCGTGCCTTGATCGAGCAGGTCGAGGTGATGGTCGAGACGGCGAAAAAAGGCTCATCGCTCAAAAAAGATGCCCAATTCAGTTTATTCGGGGATGATGAGGAGGTGACGGCGGTCGAACTCAGCCTCAAAAATTATGAGGAATATGACCTCAAAGCGCTGCTGGATTTCGAAAAAGAGACGCTCGGATTTTACGTATCGGGGCATCCATTGGATAATTACCGCGAACAGATTGATGCGATCAACTACACCCTCTCCAGCGAAGTGGAAAACATCGCCGATGGTTCTACCGCGATCTTTATCGGAAAGGTCGAAGAGATCACGAAAAAGATGTCGAAAAAAGGGTCTCAGTTCGGACTAGTGAGCCTGATGGACTTTCACGGCAATATCGAGATGATGCTCTTCTCTGACAAGCTTGAACAGTTGGAGGGGATGGATCTGGACGAACCGATCGCGTTCAAGGTCAAGGTAACCCACACCGAGATGTTCACCCGTATCAGTGTCACGAAGATTATGACGCTCAACGAAGCGAAAAAAGAGGCGAAAAAGGTGGAGACGAAGATCGTCGAAAACCTCCCGCCGCCGGAGCCGTTACAACTGCGTATCCGTCTAAGTGAAGATTTGGAATCTCTCCAAAAACTCTATACGATTGTCCGACGCCATCCGGGACGCCGTCCGATTAAACTCACGATCGTCTCAAAACTGTGTGATGTTGTGATCGATTCTGCGATACGGGTCGATAATAAGGTGATTGAAGAATTAAGTGCGCTAGAAGATGTGAATGTGATTTAGTCAATGAGCAGTGAGATTGAAAAACTTGAAGCAGATATTTGCAAACTCGTAGAATTGTCACTTTGTGATAAAACGTATTGCGCTCAAATCTCATTTTTTCTATCTCAAAAAACTATAGATAAAGCATGGAAGCATTTTTTTATTGACATTCGGGATTATACATGTGTGATTCACAGCGATGAAATTCGGCATATCAAAAAAGAGCATCACGATGATGTTTATCTCGTCTGTAAAATTCCCTATTATCTCGAAAAATTTGTCAAATTGGAACGAAGTATTGTTCCTGATAGAAAAACGGGTAAGCCTGTAACGTCTTTAATTTTTATCAAGCGAAACGAGGATAATAGTGTCAAAATGGTTAAAACGAATCTGAGTAGGGAAAAGATTTTGCGATTGAAAACGCTGTTTGAAGTGGTGTAGCAGACCAAAAACTGCTACGATTTTACGGTTGTTAGCTAGTGCCTAGCCGAAGCTATCCTTTGCCTTACGTCCTAAACGAACTCCGATGGTCTTTAACGTTTACAGAGGCTATCTGTTGACCCAAATTATACGCCATATTGACGATGATGTCAATATGGCGTAATACAGTGATTGAAGAACTTGCTGCACTTGAAGAAGTGGATGTGATTTAGGGAATAAAATAGCTATTTTTTCGGTATTATTTTAAGAAAAATAATTAGTTTAAGTGATTTAATGAGGGTCTGATGACGAGTTTGCAGGATATTCGCAATTCTATTGATAAAATCGACAGTCAAATTATCGCGCTTATCGCCAACCGTTGCTCGCTTGTCCTCTCCGCTGCACAGTTCAAGGACTCTCCCGTAGGGGAAACCGGAGTCCGTGTTCCTGAACGTATAACCTCTATGCTTTTATCGATACGTAATCAAGCGGAAGAAAAGGGATTAGACCCTGATTTTATAGAAAAATTATTTTCGGATTTAATCGAGCATAGTATTGGGCTTGAACATGAGGAGTGGCTTTCTCTTGCTGAAAATAAATGATATAGATAAACATCAAAATCTATCTTATGATTTTGATGTAGAAGAGAGTGTAGATAGACTCCTTTATCCTCAGCCTTCGCAAGCAAAAACAACGATTCATGAATATTTAACACTTTTTCCAAAAACACGTTATTACGGTAGTAAAAAGCGAATTCTTGGGTGGATATATGATAATTTAAAAGATTTAGAATTCCAAAACGTTTTAGATTGTTTTGGAGGAACGGCAAGTGTATCTTTACTTTTTCAAGCAATGGGTAAAAATATAACTTTTCATGATGCACTACAATCAAATACTATATCTGCTAAAGTTTTGTTACGTGGTGGAATCAGTAGTAAGCAACTAATCAAATTTGAAAACTTTTTTAATGAAATTAAGCCTATCCAAACGGGGTTTATCTCTCAAACATTTCAAACTATTTATTTTACAGATGAAGAAAATAATTGGTTGGATGGAGCTATCGAAGCAATAAAAAGTCTTAAAAATAAATCTGATAGAGAATTATGTTTATATGTACTATTTCAGGCTTCTATGATGAAACGTCCTTATAACTTATTTCATCGTGCTAATCTATATCTTCGAAACGCAGATGTCAAACGTAGTTTCGGCAATCTCACAACATGGAATACACCATTTCCTGAAACTACAAAAAAAATCCTTTTTGAATTACATAAACTTCCAAATCGACATGAACATGACTTTTGTGTTTTATCACCATCAAGCGCTGAAGATATACCTGCTAAATATGATTTAGTATATATTGACCCACCATATATTTCAGATACTACAAAAAATGATGGTTATTGGAAAAAATATCATTTTTTAGAGGGGATAGCTCAATATGATAAGTGGCATTCGATGATAGATAATAGTCATAAGACAAAGATGCTTCATATGAATCCACATATTAAAAAATGGGAATCAAAACATGAGTTTACACAAAGACTTTTTAATCTTATAGAACAGCATAAAAATTCAATTGTGGTGCTTTCTTATATGACGAATGCTATTCCAAGTGTTAAAGAGTTGGAAGAACTTTTTAGATTACATTTTAAAAATGTTATTTTGAATATTCATCCGCTTAATCATGCATTGGCAAAGACAAAACGGACAGAAATTTTATTAATAGGAGTACCTTTTGGGACTATTTGAAAAAACATGGCAACTTAATCAAAGATATAATGTAATTCTTCTTTTTGTACTCGCACTAATTGTTTCTTTAATAGCTGTTTTCAATGCTCAAGATGATAATTTGAAAAATATATTTATTAGTATAAGTGCGGGGTTAATTATTGCACTTATTCAATTTGGGTTGAGTTGGTATGAATATATCACGATTGATAAATATCGAAGAATGGGTATAAAAAATATTTATGATAACAAATATAAAGAAGAAATGTATGGAGAAAAAATCAAGAATGCAAAACAAAAAATATATTTGATGGGAAATACTGCGGGTAAATTTTTGGAGGATTTTGCTAACGTGTCATCTCGAACGTCTGCAAAACAAGTTTTGATTGAAAAGTTAGAAAAAGGAGTTGAAGTAAGAATCTTGGTTGGTGCAAAACACATTTTTGACGGTCAAGAAAAAAGGCTCCGAGATTATGCAGATGCACAAGAAATTGTGAGTAGACTTAGAGATAAATATCCAAATTTCGAATGTAAATATTATTCACATGAGCCTGCTCATAGTATTTTTATTTTTGATAATGAATGTTTTATAGGACCAATTTTTTCTGGTATAAGTAGCTTCGATATACCTTTTATTCATATGTACAATGAAAGTGAATTTGCTTCAAACTATATAGAATATTTTAATGAAGAATGGAATAAAGCTAATTGTGATGACAATTAATATTTCATCTCGTCTCCATACTACTCTAATTTCTCTTCACTCCAATGGCTACCGTCAAAACGGTGGTTTCGGTTTTGCGATTGAAGAGCCATCATTGAGCATACGTGGCGAACAGTCTCAAAGTTTTGAGATTATCGATCATCGTAAATATGGTTTTAGTATGGATGAGAAACAGCGGTTATTGAATACCCTCAAGCAAACAGCAGATCAAAAAAAATTCTCCCAAAAATGTACCATCAAAATCTCCGGTGATGTAGCATCACACATGGGATTCGGAACAGGGACGGCGATCCGACTCGCATCGTTGGAACTGCTCTATTTGATCAATGATGCAGAATATACGGAACAGGAAATTATCAACGCTTCAGGCAGGGGAGGGACATCGGGGATCGGTATCCATACCTACTTTAACGGTGGCTATGTTTTCGATATCGGACGAAGTGATCCGAACGGAAATTTTGCCCCTTCGTGTGCGACCGAGAAAAATCCATCTTCGCCGTTAGCCCTCATACAAGGATCAATGCCGAAATGGGAAATAGGTTTATGTATTCCAAGAAATATATTTCCTAAGTCTGAAGAGGAAGAAAAAGCTTTTTTTAGTCAAACTTGCCCAATAGAACCATCCGAATCGTATGAAGCACTTTATCATGTCGTTTATGGAGTATTGGGGGGGATTAAAGAAGAGAATAGGGCAACATTTGGCGAAGCGCTCAAAAATATCCAATCGTGCCGATGGAAAAATGCCGAACGACAACTATATGATGGGCAAATTGAACGGATAGAAAAAGTGCTCTACGGTTTAGGTGCTGATTCGGTTGGGATGTCAAGTTTGGGTGCATCACTTTTTTTTATCGCTGATGATATACAAAACGTTATGAAAACCGCTAAAGAACTTTTACCCGAATGCGATCTGCGCGTGACACGACCTAATAACACGGGACGAACTGTTATCCATGACTAATCTCGAAATCATTTTTATAACTTCGAGCCGAATCAAACTTGCCCATGTGCAGTATTTAGCGCGTGAATATCCGATTACTATCGCAAAACAAAAAAACTACGGTATTGGGTATGTAGAACCCCGCATTTATGATCGTGATCAGCTTTTAAATGAAAGTTATAAAGATGCGTTGGAACGGTTTACTAAAAATGTTTCCAATCCGGATGAAAAATTTTTTATTATCGAAGATACATCGGTCATTATCGATGCGTTAAGTGAAAATGGAAAAGAAGTGCCCGGATTAGATATCAAATATTGGATGAAAGAACATTCTTTCGAGATGCTTGATCTCATGTTAAAGGGCAAGGGAAATAACCGTAAATGCACTGTTCGTTCGGATATTATTTTGCACCTTCCGAAAAGATTACGGGATAAATACGGGATTGATTACAAACAGTTTATTGGTACAGTAGCGGGAAATATTGTTACCTCGGAGCATGAATATTCGACAAATCCATCCTATCCTTGGCTCGATAATAAAACGTTCAACAAATGGTTTGCACCTACGGATGATGTACCGCTCGGTGCCATGACAGTTCAGCAATCCGAAGAGTATGATTTCCGAAAAAAAGCTTTTGATCAAGTGCGTGTATTTTTGGAAGAGGAAGAGTGTATCAAGGAAAATACTGCTCCCGCGATCAAACAATACGCATTACCTCTCTATTTCGATCATCTGATTTTAGTTGGACCGACATGTGCCGGTAAAAGTACTCTTGCAACCCATCTGTCCGAAAATTATGGGTATTTTCACTTGGAAGCTAGTGATTTCATGCACCAAAAATTTTATGAGCTTCATGGTGTTAATACAGAGTTGACAATTGGAAATTTTGCACAGAAAGCACTTTTGGAAAATCCTTGTATCGTTGCCGATCTGATCGCAGATCATATGAATAGCCTAAAAGATACGCCTGTCATTATCAGTGGTTTCCGTCATCCTCTGGAAATAGAGTGCTTTTTGAAAAAATATAAATGTGATATTAAGATCGTATATATTAATGCTGATATTCTAATACGATACGAGCGTAATAGAAACCGCAAACGTAAAGATGATGAAATAACATTCGAAAAATTTAAAGAAAAAGATCATCAACAAGCTGACATGGGATTGATGGACATGTTTACTCATTATCAAGGGACTGAGCTAAAAAATGAAAAAAGTGTTAATGATTTCTATACTGAATTCGAACAGAAATATAGAAGTATTTTGCCGGAGCGATTGATAAACTATTTAGATCAAATAGACGGATTAGAAAGATTGAAGCTTAATGATGCAATTCTTATCGCATTGTACTTTGATGTACAAAGAAAAGAAGACTCAGAGGAAGAGACTGCCTATACAACTACAGAAATTGCGGCATTAATTAATAATACATTAGGAATTGAAAAATATAAAACTAATGTCAGCAGATATTTTAACCAAAATTTTTATCCCTATTTCGATGCTGAGAAGGGAACCCCAATAAAATATAAGATAAATAGCACGGGTGTAAGCATGGCGCGGTATTTGATAAAAAAACATCAGTAAATTGGTTTCATTTGACAAAGCGTACGCTTTTTGGTACGATTTGTCTATAAGGAGCTAACATGACCAAAGTTATCACTGCCAGTCAAGCTCGATCTGACATCTACAATCTCATCGATGAGACGGCACAGAGCCACGAACCGATAATCATCACGGGCAAACGCCACAACGCCGTTATGCTCTCCCAAGAGGACTGGAAAGCGATAGAAGAGACGTTATACCTCACCTCTATCCCAAACATGGCACAATCGATTACGGATGCCATGAATGCACCTGATAGCGAATTTAGCGAATCGGTCGAATGGTAGAGTACAAAATCCTCTACAGCAAAGAGGCGCAAAAAGATGCGAAAAACCTCTCTGCCGCAGGATTAGCCGATAAGGCAAAAGAGCTGATCGAGATTATAAAATGCAACCCGTTTCAAACCCCTCCGAGCTACGAAAAACTGGTCGGTAATCTGAGCGGAGCCTACTCCCGCCGTATTAACATCAAGCACCGTTTGGTCTATCAGGTGATAGAAGAGAGTAAAACGGTGAGAATTTTACGAATGTGGAGCCATTACGGAGAGTGAAATACAATCCATTGTCTCAGTTCGACACCTGATAAATATAGAATGATTTCTCTTTAAACCCTTTTTTCCGCGCAGTGTAAACTTCATCGAGTTCGACATACTTCCAAAAAGCTTTCAGCTCGTTTGCTCTGTCGTATCGGGAAACAAAAATCCCCGATTGTGTCTTAAAATTCATCCCTTTTTGCCACCAGTCGAACTGACTTTTACGCGTCGGAATCGGAACCCATACCTCTTTTCTGAGAGAGTAGGTGAGTGAGGAAGCCAGCGTCAAATGATCGGCAAATATAGGTTGCGGCGGATAACCTTGGAGATGATGCGCCAGTTCCTCATAGCCGAATAGACGGTTTTGGGGATTGTGCTTTCCTTCCAATCCGAATACAAGCGGATAGCGGATCACACCGATCAGAATAAGCGAGAGGATGACTCCGGCATAAAAGGTCTTAGTGAGGTTTTGTCTGGAGATCAGATGGGCTACGGCGATACCTGCCGAGATAAAGGCCGGGGCGACCCAGTTAAGCTCCATTTTTTTATAGACCCCTTTATAGAGAAAAAAAACGATTGTCAGAAGAGCCGGAAGAATGACGAAAAACTGTTTTGGATCGCTATAGCTCTCTTTTCGGGTAAAAAGAGAGAGCAAGAGGAGGAAAAAAACGGGGTTGAACATCCCCGCCATGCCGCCTAGAAATGCAAGATCATCCATCAGGTGAAGACGGTTTTCCCCGCCGGAGTTACCGTGATGGTATTGGAAGGCAAAACTGATGAAATCATTGTCGATATTCCAGAAAATGACCGGTAAAAAGGCGATTATACTGGCTAAAAGTGCGAGGTAAGGGCGCGAGGTCATCCATTCTCTAGGCGTTTTGATCGCCAGAAACAGAAAATAGCTCGCCAAGAGCAGGATGGCGGTATATTTGGAGGAGAGGGCAAATCCTCCCATCAGTCCTGCAAGCAGATAATCATTGATCCGTTTGTCAAAAAATGCTTTGGCGGCGAAATAGAGCGATGCCGACCAGAACAAAATCAGCGGACTGTCCGGCGTCGTGATCGTCAGACCGAGAGTAACGGCAGGAGAGAGGATAAAGAGTATTACGGCATAGAGGGCGCTGCGACGATCGAACAGATAATCGGCCGTTTTAAAAATAAAAAAGGCCGCTCCCGAAAAACTGATCAGATTGACTGTACGAATCATCCAGATATCATCGCCGAAGAGGGTACACAATTTGATGAAATAGGCGATCATATAGGGATGGTCATAGTAACTGAGTGAGAGATGTTTGCTCCAAAGCCAATAATAAGACTCATCCATGTACAGAGGTGTCGATACGTTAAAAAAAATAGCCGATAGAAGGGCAAATAATACGACAAGATAGGTTTTAGATTCCAGAGTCATATTCTATACCTAATACCGTTTTCCGACCAATCGGTAATAGAGCATATATGTGAGGACGACCCACGAAATACCGACCATCCATATCGCATGAAAACCGGTCCATTGTTGCAAAACGACGGAGAGTACGTAATAGGCGACGACGGCAACAAACAACCATAGATAGATCCATCGGTTTTGGTGGCGGGCATGAACGATACCGAGTGCGAGGATGAGCCAAATAGATAATATGGGAAAGAGGCTCAAAAGGATATTCGTAATAAACGCACGCACCTTTTTATCATGGCGATCTTCTCCGGTCCAATAATCCAAGGTTGAACGGTATGTTTTAATCTTTTTGGTAATCGAGTTGTTGATATAGGCTGTTTGAAAGATCATCTCTTTAAAGGTGCCGTCATTGTAACTGTAGGTTTTGCCATCGTCTAATTTCAGTCGGGTAATGCCGTTTTGATTGATGATTTCGGCTTTTTTGGCCGAAATAAAGATTTCGTTTTTCTCGGCTTTATTGAAGAGGACGACATCTTTGAAAACGTTTTTTTCATCGTCACTGTTGTTGATGAAGAGCATCCAGTCGCCGAAATTATGTCCGAACTCGGAAGCGGCCAGGTTGAATTTGGCTTCTACCTTCTTTTTTTCCAAAAAATTGGCGGACGTGACGTTGATAAAAGGGGTGATGATGAGAAAATCGATCAATAGCAACAGACTTAATAAGAAAGCGGGAACCGAAAAAATTTTTGCGATATGTGTCGGGGATAGACCCAATGAAAATACGACGACCAGCTCATTATCGTTTGAGAGGCGATAGAGGGTTAGAACGGTGCTGACGATAAACGCGACGGGAAGGGTATAAAAGAAGAGCTCCGGCAAGGTAAATAGATACAGAAGTCCCATCTCGGAAAAATTGAGCTGAATGATAGCGGTATAGGTGGAGACTTTGATCAAAAAGATCATCGATGCGATAGTAAAAAGCGGCAGATAGATCGAAAAAAACAAAGATGAAAGATTGGAAATCAGATAACGCTGGAGTCTATTCATGCGACCCTGCCGGCGGTTGCAGCTTTGCAAACCAAAAACGGTATAAAAGATCGGCAGTGGCCATCATAACGAGAAACGAAAAGAAAGCATCGCTTAGAAAATGTCCCCCCTGCATAATACGCGTAGCGCTCACTACAACCCCGTATGCGGCAGCACCGAAGAGAATCCACCGTTTTCGAAAGAGAAAATAAAACGCGATAAACCCGAATGCAAAAGAGCAGTGTCCGCAGGTAAAGGAGCCGTTCGTTTTGCATTGGTCGGTCACTTCAAACGGTTTTGAAAACGTTTTATGTCCTCCGAATTCGACGATCTGAGAAGGGCGGGCTCTGCCCACATTTTCTTTGAGAAATGCATTGACGATGATTCCCGAACCGATGCCGAAAACGAGCAATACGTATAAAACAGAGCGTGTCGTCAGGACTACCAGCTGTTTTTTAACCATCTGAATATAGATCAGCGAGCCGATGACGGCAACCGAAAGTACGACGGCGAGGACGTTGACGCTTTTATAGAGAAAAAAGAGTTCCGATTCCCGGCAGAGATAAAATCCCTGATTTTTGGTATAAAAAAGAGAGCTGACATACAGATCGATATTCGGAATGAAAACTAAAATCGTGCCGATTATTAGGAAAGAAGCATAAGCCCATATTTTCATTATTACTCATCATCTGGTGGATTAAATCGACATTTTCGAAATACCTGTAAGAGTACACGATGAAGATAACGGTTGTACTACAAAACGGGCATTAGAGAATTTTTTGAAAGACAAGCAGGTTCACGATATCAAAGAAATGCTACAATAGTGCACTATAGTATGACGAACCGATAAAGAGAGTAGAGAGTATGCGCCAGTTTAACGAAGAGATGATCAGTTTTATCAATGCTTCCCCGACCCCGTTTCATGCGGTACAATGGATGGCACAGATGCTGGAGTGCCGCGGATTCATCCGTTTGTACGAAGATGAACCGTGGGAACTGAACGATGGAAGCGATTATTATGTCACCCGAAATGACTCCTCGATCATCGCGTTTACCTATCCGCCGTGCAACGAAAAAGGATACACTCTCGTCGGAGCCCATACCGACTCTCCCCACCTGAGACTCAAACCCAATCCGCTGACTACCTCGGCAGGGGTAAAACGTCTGGGGGTAGAACCATATGGTGGTGTTTTGTTCAATCCGTGGTTCGACCGCGATCTCGGATTGGCGGGACGTGTGGTGTATCTTGACGGCGAAGTGCGGAAAGAGGCTCTGATTATGATCGATCGCCCGATTGCCGTGATTCCGTCTTTGGCGATTCATCTGGATCGCGAAGCCAATACTTCCCGCACCGTCAATGCACAGACCGATATCGTCCCTATGGTAGCGTGCGGTGAACTCGATTTTGAGACATTCATTCTTTCACAGATTCAGGAAGATACGACGGGTTTGACTCTCTTGGCCCACGAACTCAGTTTTTTCGATACCCAAAAAGGTTCTTTCGCCGGGATCAACGAAGAATTTATCACTTCGGCACGTCTGGACAATCTTCTCAGCTGTTTTGTGGGGTTACAGGCATTGATCGACGCATCGTATCCGATGATGGTGGCGTGTATGGATCATGAAGAGGTGGGAAGCGATTCGCATGTCGGTGCAGGAGGCACGTTTGTAGAAGAGACATTGCGCCGTATTGCGGGTGAGGAGTTTACGACGCTGATGCATCGCTCTATCATGGTCTCATGTGACAATGCCCATGCACAGCATCCGAATTTCCCATCCAAACATGAATCGGAACATGCCCCTATCCTGAACGAAGGTTTGGTGATCAAAATCAACTCCAACCAGCGGTATGCGACAAGTGCACGTACACAAGGGCGTTTGATCCAATGTGCCAGAGCGTTGCACGTTCCGACGCAGACCTTCGTCACTCGAAGCGATATGGGATGCGGAAGCACCATCGGGCCGATCAGTGCGACACGGCTGGGAATAGAGACGATCGATGTGGGGATACCGACGCTGGGGATGCATTCGATCCGTGAACTTTCCGGTGTCAACGATGCTTATGGGCTTTATCGTATCTTGATGCATCTGGGTGATTTCTGATGCCGGAGATGATCTCTGCCGCCGAACTCAAGGCGCTGATCGATCAAACCTATAAGGTCGAAGAGGAGTATGTCGCTCTTCGGAAGTCGTATGCCCATCTGCAATCGACGGTCGAGCAGGTGATCGAATTTTTGCCCAATGCGATTTGGATCGTAGAAGAGGACGGCTCGATTTTTCTCCAAAATTCTCAGGCAAAAGGTCTGGAGGCTTTGTTTGAAATTCTGCGTCTGGACGATGAAGATTACGAGGTGACGTTTAATGAACGTTCATATTTGATCAAATCGGCTCGTCATAATGAAAAACGGCTCCTCAGCGCCACTGATATCACCGAACAAAAACGGAAAGAAAATCTGGCGACGATGGGGCAAATGGCGGCACATCTGAGCCATGAGATACGCAATCCGATCGGTTCTATCGCACTGCTGGCATCGACATTGATGAAGCGGGTTAAAGAGGAAAACAAGCCGATCGTTTCCGAAATTCAAAAATCGCTCTATCGGATCGAGCGGATTATCAAAGCGACATTGATGTTTTCCAAAGGGGTCAGTGCCCAGAAAAACGTTTTGAACTGGGGACAGATCCGCGAATCACTGGTGAGCGCGATCGGATATTACAGCTATGCCAAACCGATAGAGTTTGCGTTTCCTGAAGAGGATTTCGAACTCATCGGCGATTTGGATCTGCTCTCGATGCTTTTTAGCAATTTTGTATTTAACGCCATCGATGCGATCGAACTGGATGAAGAAGAAGAGGGGAAAATCGAAATTACCCATACTCAGGAGGGGAACCGTCATACGTTTCGGATTTACGACACGGGGATCCCGATCGAGAACGAAAAATGGCTTTTCGAAGCGTTTAAAAGTACCAAAGAACGGGGGAACGGTTTGGGGCTGGTGTTAGCGAAAAACATCGCCGAATCACACGGAGGGGATATTAAAGTGTGCGAGGGAGCGCGTAAGGGATTCGAGATAACTCTCTCGTCCTAGAGAGGTTTCGGTTCTCCCAAATAATACCCTTGCAGATAATCGACGCCGAGTTCAACACATTTTTCGTAAATGGCTTCGGAATGGACGAATTCGGCAACGGTTTTAAGACCGAGATGTTTGGAGAATTCGGTGACGGCGATCAATATGGTTTGGGCATTGGTGTCGCTATCGATACTTCGGATCAACGAACCGTCTATTTTGAGTAAATCAACGTCCAGTCGTAAAATATGGGCAAAGTTCGAATAACCCGTGCCGAAGTCATCGATTGCAATGCGTGAACCGAGCCGCTTCGCTTCGTCGATGAAGGAAGAGACCTCTTGATAGTTTTCGATCCCTTCGCTTTCGAGAAGTTCGAAAATAACCCGTTCGGGATGGGATGAATCACGCAGTTTTTGGATAATGAAGTTCTTCGTCGGAATGTCGAAGATATCGTCAACGGAGAGATTGATCGAGAAACTCGAATCGGTCGTTTCAATCATCCTAAATACTTCTTCGATCACAAACTGGGAAATCAGCGGATAGAGACGGGACTGTTTAGCCGCAGGGAGGAAATAGCCCGGTGCGATAATCGAGCCGTTGGTATCGATCATCCGTATGAGGGCCTCATATTCCACTATTTCCCCGTTTTTCGGATCGATTATAGGTTGATAATAGAGGGTAAAGCGTTTTTCTTCAATCGCCTCTTTAACTTTTTTACTCCATAAAATATTATGTTGATACTCTTGTTTGATCTGCATCGTCTCATCATAGAGCATATAGCTCAGATGACGTTTTTTGGCGGATTTAAGTGCCATATCGGCATTGGCAAGCAGGCTTTGAGCCGTTAGTCCTTGATTGCGCAAAGCGACATCCATCCCCATCGTCAGGGTGATATAGATACTGGCACCGTGGAGATTGTAGTGTTGTGACTGGAGATGATGGATGATCGAGAGTCGGGAGGCTTCCAGTTGTGCAAAACTCATCGATTCGACTAGTGCGATAGCATACTCGTCGGAAGGCATTTTGTAGAGGCTCATCGGTAAATCCCTGATCGCCTCTTTGATCGAACGGGCAAGTGTCAACAACGCTTGGTCTCCGACGGCATGGCCGTAGAAATCGTTGATCTCTTTAAAGTTATCGATGTTGAGAAGCATCAATGCATAGAACGGTTTGGTATTGATATCGCGTAACAATGCGTTTCGGTTCGGTAACAGTGTAAGGTTGTCTGTATGAAGCTGATGTTCGAGTTTTTGGTTGAGTTCGCGTGTTACTTGAGTATCGCGGTCGATTCGTAAAATCAGGATTCGAAAACCGTAATGCAAAACAACTCCCATGACGGAAAGCAGAATCAGACTCACTATCATAAGATTACGAATTTCGCGTTCGTATTCGTATACATCGTCGGTAACGTCGAATGCACAGGTCATCATGGCGATCGGATCGTTTTTAAAATCGTTGAGTACGCGTGAAGCGATAATATAGGTGCGATTGTCGATGTCGTAGCGGTTACTTTGTTTAAAAGTGAAATTTTTCGGTAAATGTTCGAATAAAATGTCGTTTGAGGAGACGAGGGTATAACCTTGATAGCGGATGATTCCCGGCTCTTCGAGAAGTGTTTTCAGTTTGACGGTGTCGAAGGCAATGGCACTTTTGATACCTGAATGCATATTCAGCCGTTTTTGCACGCGATCGATATCGGCGGAAGTCTGGATGACACCGATAAAACGGTCTCCTTTAAAGATGGGAAGAATGGTTACCAATGCTACTCTGTAGATAGTGACATCCAAGGCACTTTGAGGTTGACGTGTTTTAAGGGCATTGGCCAACATAGGGCGTTTGTCCGTTAAATTATCACCGTAGCGCTTAGGATCCTGCATACGTAAGAAATGGATGCCGTTAGCGCCGATAAAGCCGGCGAGATCTGCTTCTCCCCGGCTTTTTGCCTCTTGGAAATAGGGTTGTGTGAGTTCAAAAAGTTTCTGACGATCACCACGTTCAAAAGCATCGACAATCGCCTGATTGCTCGAAATCTTGCAGGCAAGTGCGTTTAGCCCTTTTTGGGTATCGTACATTGCGAGCTGAAATGAATTACGCAGCAATGCACGATGTGCAGAGGTTTTTTCTTCCAGAACCTGCTTTTTATCATTGATTATCGTCACGATGAAAATAGTAATCAATAAGAGGACAAGCCCCATGGCATAAAGAGTTGCTCTCTTTTTGATTTTTTTCAACTTATCACCTTTTTCTCACACCTGTTAGGTGCGATTATAGCATAAACTTAAAATAAAACTGACGTAAAAAGAATAAAAAAAATGATCAGATTAGATGTGTGGGAAAAGAATGGAACCGAGCCGGACCATATTTGCCCCGCAGCGGATTGCGAGCTCGAAATCACTGCTCATTCCCATGGAACATACCGTTGCATTCGGAAGCTTTTCGAAGAGTGCATGGGTTGTCTCGAAACTTTTAGCAACGATTTTCGGATCGTCGCAATGCGCACCGATACTCATAATCCCCTGTAGACGCAGACGGGGGCATTCTTCGTGAATCTGTGCGTAATGTTCTAAATAGGTCTCGGGCGAAAATCCCGATTTGCTCTCTTCATATGCCGAATTCACCTGTACCAGTGCGCGGAGGTTTTTGTCTTCGCGTTCAAGCCGTTCGTTCAGCGCACGTGCTAAATCCAATGAGTCGATTGAGTGGACGAGGAAGGGATTGACCGAGAGGAGATGATTGATTTTATTTTTTTGGAGTGTACCGATAAAGTGCCATTCGATAGGGAGTTCCGAGAGGGTTTGCGATTTGGCGACCAAGTCTTGAACCCTGTTTTCTCCGAAAGCACGCTGTCCGATCGAGTAGAGTGTTGCAACGGCATCGGCATCGACGTATTTGCTGGCGGCGACGATTTTAACGATGTGATGTCCGTCTACGCTTAAACGTGCTTTTTCGATCCGTTCGATAATCCGATCGAAATGGAGTTTGTGTTCCAATGTCGTCATTGCATCAACCTTGTAATATCATTGTAGAGACCTAAACTCATCAAACCGAGCAGGATAACCCATCCTCCGATCGTCAATCGGGTAATGACCTCTTCGCTCGGTGCTTTGCGGCGGATCATTTCATAGAGGTTGAACATAATATGTCCACCGTCGAGTGCGGGGATCGGGAGGAGATTCAACACTCCGAGATTCACGGAGATGAGAGCGCTAAAGAAAAAGAGACTCATCCATCCGTATGCCGTTGCATCGGCGGTAATTTGGACGATACTGACGACACCTCCGACCTCTTTGGCCGGAACGACGCCGGTCAGAAGTTTTTGGACGCTTTGAAAAATAAGCAGCGAAGAGGTATAGGTCTCGTCGGAAGCGTATCGGAGGGCTTCTGCAAACGAGAGGTTGAGTGTGAGCGTTTCGCCGGCAGGGGCGATACCCACCATCGGTTGACGGACAATCTCTTTAAAGATATTTTGAGACTCTGTGATTCTCGGAGTCACGTTGATTTGTTGAATCATGCCGGAACGGTCGATAGCCAGAGTCAGGGTATGGGAAGAGGATTTAATGTGTTCTGAAAGTTCATTCCATGTCGTGATCGTTTCACCGTTGACCGAGAGGACTTTGTCCCCTTTGAGAAGGCCGGCAGCTTCTGCAGGAGAGGCGTGTACGACATCCCCGATAACGGGTGAAAGCGCTTTCGGGCCACCTAATGCGATGGCATAAAAGAATATCCATGCCAGAGCGAAATTAGCCAAAGGACCGGCAAGGAGAATAATGATCCGTTGCCACGGCTTTTTGACGTTATAGCTGTCGTTGTCATTACTGCTGGCTGTAGGATCGCTGTCGTCTTGCCCTTTCATTTTGACATAACCCCCCAGAGGGATTGCCGATATCTGCCAGTCGGTATTCATCCATCGGAAAGAGGCGATTTTCTTGCCGAATCCGATACTGAAAACTTCGACGTAAACCCCAAAAAAACGGGCGGCGGAATAATGTCCGAGTTCATGGAAGAAGATGAGAGCCGAAAGGACGGCGAGTGCTATAATCCAACTCATGCGCGGTGCCTGTTTTGATAAGCTTTGCTAAAGCCTGCGAGATATTCGCCCCCGGAATAGAGGGTGAGCGCGACGGCAATCCATAAAAGTAGAGCACCGCCGTTCCAATGCATCAATAAAAAGCCGATTGCGATCATTTGGGCAACGGTTTTGACTTTCCCCGCCCATGAGGCACTGATATCGATCCCCTCAGAAAGGGAGAGGGTACGAAGACCCGTAATAAACAGCTCGCGTACGATAATAATATAGATGGCCCATGCCGATGCGGCTCCTGTCATCATCAGTCCCAAAAATGCGGCAAGAGTGAGCATTTTATCGGCAAGCGGATCGAGGATCTGCCCGACGATGGTGATTTGGTTAAGCTCTCGAGCCACATATCCGTCAAAAAAATCGGTGACGCTGGCTATGACGAACAGCAATGCAGCGATGTAGTAGCTCCAGCTGATATGCCATCCCGCATCGGTAAAAACCTGGGGATTCAGGATAATCCAGAACATCAGCGGAGCGATGAGGAGACGGATAAAAGCTAAGATATTGGGAATATTGATCATCTAAACGTGGTGCCGCCGTCAACGATGATCGTTTGTCCCGTGATCCAGCTCGCCTCTTCGGTACAGAGGAAATAAACCGCCCCTGCAATATCGTTCGGACTTCCCATGCGGTTAAGCGCCGAGCGTTTGATCGTCTCGGCTTTGACCTCTTCGTAGTTGGTAAACGCCTTGAGCGCATCCGTGTCGATAGGACCTCCGGAGACGGCATTTACACGGATATTCATCTCTCCAAGTTCGACCGCTGCGTAACGGCTCATCGCTTCGACGGCCGCTTTGTTCGTCCCGTGACCGGCATAGTTCTCGATATAAATAAGATTGCCGGTACTCGACATGGTAACAACCGCACCGCCGCCGACTTTCTCCATCCGTTTCGCCGCTTCTTGGGTTCCGACGACGAAAGCATTGACGGTTGCCGTGTAGATGTTGTTCAAACCTTTCGGTTTGAGACGCATAAATTTACCGTATCCGCCGACGACGGGACGTCCGTAGATCATGGCGTTACTAACGAAAAAATCCACACGGTCGAAATCGGCATCGATGGATTCAAAGAGAGGTTTGAACTCGTCTGTTTCCAAAATATTAAGAGGATAGGCTCGTGCTTTAATGCCGTATTTGCTTTCCCACTCATCAGCCAATTTCTGTGCCGTTTCGGCGTTTGAGTTGTAGGTAAATGCGATATTGACACCGTTTTGCGCAAATTTTTCGGCAATCGCTTGTCCGATCCCTTTGGTTGCTCCGGTGATAACGAGTGTTTTGCCTTTCATATTTACAGTCCTTTAATGTCGTAGTTTTTCATAACAGTTTCGAGTTTTCTCATATTGTCGCTGCTCGGCGCGACGAGCGGCAAACGATATTCGAGGGTATCGATCAACCCTGCGATATGCATGGCCGCTTTAATCATAACGGGATTTGATTCCAAAAAGAGGGCTTTGTTGATCGGAAATAAGGTGTCGTTCAACGCTTTTGCCGCAGCGAAATTGCCGCTGAGGGCATATTCCACCAATTTGCTTTTCATATCCGGAAGGAGATTGGACGTCACCGACGTGATTCCGGCACCGCCGTTGGCTAAAATCGGATAATCGATGGCATCGTCTCCGCTGAAGACTTTCAGTTCGGGCCGGCGGGAGAGGAGCTCGATCGTTCGTTCCAAACTCCCCGTTGCCTCTTTGATCCCGTAAATATTTTGGACATCATCAAAAAGGCGAATGACAGTATCGGCACTGATATCCACCACCGTGCGTCCCGGGACGTTATAAAGCATAAACGGAAGTTCAGGAACCGCTTCCGCAATCGCTTTATAATGCTGGTAAAGCCCTTCTTGCGACGGTTTGTTGTAATACGGTGCGACGGAAAAAATAGCATCGACGCCGCATTTTTGGGCGACTTTTGCCGCTTCGACCGCTTCAGCGGTCGAATTGCTTCCTGCACCGGCGAGAACTTTGGTATTGGTGCCGCGGCAAACTTCGACGGCGATTTCCATACAGATACGGTCTTCTTCATACGTCAAGGTTGCGCTTTCTCCGGTCGTACCGACGGGACAGACTGCATTAATCCCGTTTTTAATTTGCCGTTTAATGAGCTGAGCGTATTTATGCTCATCCAGTTTTCCGTTTTTGAAAGGGGTTATGAGTGCTGTTGTCGAGCCTGTAATAAGATTCATTGTTTTCCTTTACGTAGGATTAGCGTTGTTGATTTTTCCGGTACGAGATATTTTTTGGCCACTTGTTGGATATCATCCGGCTTCAGAGCCTCGATCGCGGCTTCGTAGCGTTCCAACGGTGCAATGTCGCCGCGTGCCAGATAGCTTCCGAACAGATCGGCAACGGAGGTCGAACTCTCCAACGAATAGATGAATTCGGCTTTCGTATTGATCTTGACCTTATCCAATTCGGAAGTTTGAACCGGAGCATCTTGAAGGGAGCGGATGATCTTCCAAATTTCCGCTTCTACAGTTTCGGCTTTTACACCGTTGTTACAGACTGCCAAAAAGAGGAAAACCCCCGGATCGATATTTTCCATGTTATAGGCATAAATTTGGTTCACCAGCCGTTTTTCATCGACGAGGATACGGCTGAGACGGGAACTTTTCCCGGAACTGAGCATTTCGCTCATTGCGGAAAGTTTCGGCTGATCCGGATCTTGGAAATTAGGGATCGGAAAGCTGATGGCGAGCATTTCGACTTCGCTCTCTTTGTGTACGAGAACCCGTCTGGCACCGTCTTGTTCAGGCTCGATCGTTTTGACAAGCGGCACGTCGAAAGTGTTTTGGACCGGGGCAAAATAGGTTTCAGCCGATTCAAACACTTTTGCCGGTGTAATGTCTCCTGTGATCACCAAAATAGCATTTTTCGGTTGGTAATAGGTAGCATGAAAATTGCGGATATCATCCAGTGTCCAGGTTTGGATGTCATTCATAAAACCGATCGGCGTCCAATGATACGGATGATAAACGTAGGCGCTGTTGAAAAGGCGGAAATAGAGGTATCCCATCGGATTATTGTCGGTTCTCCATCGGCGCTCTTCGGCTACGACGTTGCGTTCGGGTTGGAACTCATCGTCTTTAAGATTGAGGTTTTGCATCAACTCTGCAAACAGGGAGAGCGATTTCGGAAGGTTTTCGGAACTCGATTTGATGTAATAGTGGGTATAGTCAAATCCCGTCGACGCATTATTAAGTCCGCCGATGCTTTTGACCTCTTCGTCAAACTCTCCGGCTTTGAGATTTTTGGTCGATTTGAAGTTCATATGTTCGAGCATATGGGCGATACCGCTTTTGCCCATTACTTCGTTGCGGCTTCCGACTTTATAGAAAATATCGGTCGAGATGACATTGGAGCCGTTATCCATCGGTATGGCGACAACTTGTAAGCCGTTGCTAAGGGTTTTGGTTTCGTAATGAGGCAGTGAAGAGGCCATAATGGTTCCTAAACTCAAGATAAATACGATGAGGGTTTTCATCGCCGATCCGCACCGATCGCTTCGGTAATGGAGGTGAAGCCGTCCGATGCGATCAAATCGATCAGACCGCTGTTGATCTCTTCGATCACTTCCGGCCCTTTGAAAATCAGGGAAGTGTACAGTTGTACCAATGAAGCTCCCGCACGGATCCGACGGTATGCTTCTTCGGGAGAATTGATCCCGCCGACGCTGATTAAGGTCGTTTTTCCGAAGAGTTCGCGTGCGATCGCATCAAAAATGTAAAAACTTCGTTCGCGCAACACTTCGCCGCTGAGCCCCCCCATCTCTTCGGGGTCGCTGACGAGGGAATAATCGACGGTGGTATTGGTAGCGATGATACCGTCTGCTCCGCTTTCAACCGCATGTGCGCATAAAGCGACAGCCTGATCTTCGGACATATCGGGGGCAATTTTCAACAAAATCGGTTTGGTCGTCAAGGCTTTGGCTTCGTTAAACAGCTGCGTAATGAATGCCTCGTTCTGCAAATCGCGCAGTCCCGGCGTGTTCGGTGATGAGATATTGATAACCATATAGTCGGCATAAGGATGGAGTGCCTTGATCAGGGTAGTGTAGTCTTTGATCGCATTGGCATCGGTCGTTGTTTTGTTTTTTCCGATATTGACGCCGATAGGTGTACTAAACGGATAGATATTTTTTAGACGGTGCGAAATACGAAAAAGGCCGTCGTTATTAAATCCCATCGCGTTTTGGAGACTCTCCTCTTCGATATGGCGCCAGAGGCGGGGACGGGGATTGCCTTCTTGCGGTTTTGGGGTGAGGGTTCCGATTTCGTTAAAACCGAATCCCAGCGCCATGATGCCGTGAAACATCGTCGCATTTTTGTCGAATCCGGCAGCAAGGCCGACGGGATTTAAAAACGTCCGACCGAAGAGTTCTTGGGAAAGTGATGGGTGGGAGACGAAGTGTTTCGCCATCCAGCCGTTGAAAAGAGGGGGACAAAAACCGGCAGTCCGCAGTACGGCTGCAGCGAGAGTATGAGCGCTTTCGGGTTGAAGTTTAAAAAGCCAAGGTTTTAAAGATTCGTAATCAAACATACCGCTGTCCGCCTCGTTAATAGATAAAGTTGCCGCGATTATACTCAAAAAAGGTTTAACCGGGGGTTATTCCCCCATTTTCCCTGCGAGACGGCGGTAATTGTCGGAAGTTTCCAACAACTCGCTATGGGTTCCTCTGTCGATAATTTTTCCCTCTTCAAAATACAAAATCTCATCCGCATGTTCAATCGTACTGAGGCGGTGAGCGATGATAATCGTGATCTTATTCGCCGTATAGGCCTCCAACGCAGACTGGATCCGTTTTTCGCTTTCGTTGTCAAGCGCACTGGTCGCTTCATCCAGAATAAGGACGGAGGCATGCTTGTAAATCGCACGTGCGATCGCGATACGTTGACGCTGTCCTCCTGAGAGATTGGCACCGAACTCTTGCATCATTGTATGAATTCCATCGGGAAGAGAAGATGCAAATTCGAATGCATCGGCCATTTTAAGAGCGTTGATTACTTGTTCTTCATCGATCTCGCTACCGTAGGCTACGTTGGCGGCCAGAGTGTCTTGAAAGATATAAACCCGCTGTGAAACCGCTGCTATTTGTCGGCGCAAAGAGTGCTGGGTGAGTGTTTTGAGTGATTGTCCGTTGACGGATACTTCTCCCTGATCAGGATCGTAAAAACGGAGCAGCAAATTGATCAGCGAACTTTTTCCTCCGCCGCTTTGTCCGACGAGGGCGATCGTTTGTCCGGAACGGATCGAGAGATTGATATCCGAAAGAGCGGTTTTGTCTCCGAAGTTGAGGGTCACATTGTCAAAATCGATTTTATCAATCGGTTTTGAAAGAGTCTGTGGACCGTCGACGACGCTGTTTTTAAGATCGAAAATATGAAAAACCCGTTCGCTGGCGGCTTGGGCATCTTGGATTTTGCTGTAGATGGCGCTGACGCGGCGCAGAGGCTGAAATACCATACCTACCGCCGTTAGAAAAGCGGTGAATTCCCCTACGGTCATATTACCCGAATAGACTTGTTGAGCTCCGACGAAAATAACGGCGGCAAGGCCGATTGCGGCGATCGTTTCCATTAAAGGCGATACGAGATCGCCGGTATAGGTCGCTTTCATATTGAGTTTGAAAAAGCGTTCGTTTTCCTCTCTGAAACGTGCGATTTCGTACTCTTCGGTTGCATTGGTCTTGATGATTTCGCTGTTATTGAAAACTTCGGTGAGCCGGGTCATCAAATCGGCATTTTTCTCTTGAGAACGGTGAGAGAGCCGTTTGAGTCTTCGGGTAATCTTGATCAGGGGGACGATAATGACCGGCATGACGAAAAGAGCCCAAAAAGCGAGGATCGGATTGAGATAGATGACGTATCCGACCAAGGCAATGACGGTGAATCCCTCTTGGACCAATTCCGGCAGCATTTTCGAGACGAAGTATTGTACTCTGGCGATGTCGTTGGTGATACGCGACATCAGCTCTCCGCTGCGGTTGGTATAGAGGAACATCATATCCATACGGATCATTTTGGCCAAAAGATCCTGACGGAGAAGAGAGATAATATGCATTCCGATATAGGTGGTAAAGACCGATTGGATATACCGTCCCACGGATTTTAAAATATAAATGCCGATTAATAACGCCGGAATGATATAGAGCATACGAGGCTCTTTCTTGATGAACATGTTATCCATCAACGGCTGCATAATGTGGGCGGTTCCGGCTGTAGCGGTGACGGTTAGGAGAATTCCGATCAATACCAGAAAATATTGGGATTTGTATTGTTTGATATACGGCCAGTAGCGTTTATAGGTCTCTTTCAATCTCGTATCTCCCATACAGTTCCCTCAGGGGTATCCATGATAGCGATTCCCATAGCTGTGAGTTCGTCGCGCAATGCGTCCGAAGCGGCAAAATCTTTGATCTTTTTGGCTTCGCTGCGTTTATCGATCAGCTCATTGATCCGTGCCTTTGTCGCTTCGTCCAATCCGAACTGAAAATAGGCATACGGGTTTTGTCCTCCGAAACCTAAGAGAGTGTTAAGCGTGTCGAATGAAGAGAGAAGTACACTGCGGAGTGTTTTGTCTTTCGGCGCGGCATCGAGTTTTTCATTGGCAGAGGTGACGAATTCGTCGATCAGGGCATATGCCTTTGAGACGTTAAGGTCATCTCCGAGTACCTCGAGAAGGGATTGTTTCAGATCGGTTTCGACAATCGGCGCATTCAGGCCGAAAAGCCGTTTTTTCAGACGGTACAAACGGTCAAGACGGCGTTTTGAAGCGATGAGGTCCTCTTCGTTAAAGTTGAAGTCTCCCCGATAGTGGGTACTCAGGAGGTAAAATCGCAGCACCTCTCCGTCATACGCTTTAAGAGCGTCTTTGAGAAAAAAGCTGTTACCGAGACTTTTGGACATTTTTTCACCGCCAATGGTGACAAAGCCGTTGTGCATCCAGTATTTTGCCAATTCATGGTTACTTGAACAGCGGGTTTGAGCCGCTTCGTTTTCATGATGGGGGAAGAGAAGGTCTGCGCCGCCGCCGTGAATGTCTATGGCATACGGATGATCTCCGCTGCGTACATAACGTTCGATCATGGCCGAACACTCCAAATGCCATCCCGGACGCCCTTTGCCGAAAGGGGAATCAAAAGAGACACTGTCGTCATGTACCGCTTTCCATAGGGCAAAATCGGCTTCATGACGTTTTTCGGAGACTTTTTCGACACGGCTGACGTTGTCGTCGCTTTGGCGGTTGGAGAGGCTGAGATATCCTTTGTCCGTAGCGGTGTCAAAATAGATATCGCCGTTGCTGATCGTATAAGCGTGCCCTTTATCGAGCAGTTTTTGGATCATCTCGCACATCGCGTCGATCGACTCGGTCGCTTTGGGCTCCAACGTCGGGGGCAGTACGCCGATGGCCGCCATATCTTGATGATAGGCCTCGCTGTAGCGTTGTGCGATTTCCGTCGTACTCAGACCGCTTTGCAGCGCTTTGTTGATGATCTTGTCGTCGATATCGGTGATGTTGCGCGCAAAAAAGACTTCGTATCCTTCCCCTTCCAAAACGCGGCGCAACAAATCAAACACCAAAGCGCTCTTGGCATGTCCTAGATGGGCGTCATCGTACACGGTAGGTCCGCACACATAGAGCGATACTTTTCCTTCATTTTGCGGCTCAAAACGGAGTTTGCTTTTTTTCACACTGTCATAAATAAACATCTATTTTCTTCCTTAACGTATCAAGTGTACCAAATATTGATTTAAACTGTAAAATCCGCCCCAAAACAATGCGACTCCGAAAATAAAATAGAGGGTATAAACGCTTTTGAGGATGTCAAATACGATTTTCCATCCCACTTCGCGCATCGTGAGATACATCTGTACCGCACCGCCGATACTTCCGGCCAACGCCAATCCTGCCGCGCCGAGCGGTTTCATCAGGATCAGGGAAAAAAGAATATTGACAATTAGTGAAGCTGCGGCGATTTTCGCGGCTTTGACATGTTTATGCATCGCATACAGATAGAGGGAAAAGAGTTTGGCGAGTCCGAACGGAATCAGTCCGATCATATACATACGCAGTACATCCGCGGTATTGAGCGTATCCTGAAGTGTAAAAGCTCCCCGTTCGAACAAAAGCCAGATAATCGGTTCGGATAAAAGCATCCCTCCCAATACCGAAAGACCGAGCAGTGCGCTGAGAAGCCAAAACGATTTATGAAGATTTTGATAGGCGAGGGTGTGGTTTTCGTTTTTGATCGCTTTGGCGATCGAGGGGAATAAAGCCGTCGTAATGGCGAGTGCGATGATGGCGAAAGGGAGCTGGAAAATCCGGTTGGCGTAAAAGAGATAGGAGACGGACCCGGCTGCTAAAAACGATGCAAGGGAAGTGTCGATAAACGATGCGATCTGTGCAGTGGAGTTTCCCAAAACCGACGGGAAAAAGAGTTTACTGAATTTGGACTCTTCATCTTTGACATCCTTGCGATTTCGGTATTTCCACCCTCCGACGAGAAGTTTTAATAGACCTTTTTGGCGTATGGTATAGAGGTGTGTCGCTACTTGCAGCAAACCGCCGACGAGGATCGAGAAACTGAGAGCATAGACGATTGTTTTGGGATCGCTGTGGGCAAAAAGCATCAGTGAAGCGATCATAGCGATATTAAGCCAGACGGTTGAAAAAGCGGTGGTAAAAAAATGCTCTTTATGTTGCAAAAGCGTCCCTAAAAAGGTGACGATGAATATCAGATCCAGATACCAGAAGTTAATCGCCGTCAGTGGGGCTGTTTTCGAGATCAGTTCCGCATTCCAGTCCCATGCCAGAAGTTTGGTAAAAAAACCGGGGAAAAGGGTAACCAAAAGGGAAAACGCGACGATAAAACCCATGAAACGGATAAAAATGGCTACTGCAAACACACTTTTCTGCCGTGAAGCGATGTATGAGGGCATGAAACTTTGAGTGAACGAACCTTCTGCAAAAATACGCCGAAAAAGATTCGGGAATTTGAAAGCCATAAAAAAAACGTCGCTCCAGACATTTGCCCCGATGGTCGAGGTCATCAAAATATCGCGCGCAAGCCCGGTTACTCGGGAGATAAGTATGCCGGACGAATTGGAGAAGACGGATTTAAACATACAGTATTGGACGCCTGAAGATAAATTTTACGAAATTTTAACCCATATGTGATTAAAATAGGCCCACTAATGACAAAGGCTAAATTATGGGGCTGTTTACTAAAGAGAGCGAACACGATACCGAAGTACCGCAGATCAAGCCGATAGTTGTACGTACCTCCAACGTTGCAAAAGAACTTTTGCAAGCCTCCGTAAACTATAAAGTTCCCGTTCACAGTCTCGATTTTCATCTTCTCGATACCCAAACATTTACCAAAACAGCGGTAGACGGCTCTGCAGAAGATTGGATCGAACTCTCAGCCGATGAGATCAAAGATTTGAAAGAAGAGCACTTTTTAAATCCAAAATTTGAGCTTAAACAGACGCATGAAATCGAGATCCATTCGATAACCGAAGCTCACCCTCTCGATACGATCGATATGTCGATCGGAGGTAATACGACACTGTGCAAAATTTATTTGACGATTAAACCCGGCAGTACCGCAAATTATTATGAAACGTTTAACGATGATTTTATCCATTTGGTAAATAAGAAAAAACTGCGTGCCAATTTGATGATCGGTCTTTTTGATTCGGTCATGGCCCAAAATATCGCGGATTTTTTGGCTAAGGTGCGTATTCAGGGGAGCGTTCATTTTGAGACGCAGGAACGTTTTTTAATCGCACAGGGGTATGAGCCGGTCGAGACCGTCAATGATAAACTGATTCTCCATTTTGAGAACAAACGGCAAAATCAGGACGAACACGGGCGAATCGATTATGCCAAGCGCGGGTATGTGATGAGTGCGGTTGAGAATGAACTGCTGATCGAGTACATCAAACCCAAAAGAGGGGAAAACGGACGTAATTGCCGCGGAGAGTTCATTACTCCCAAAGAGCCGATCGTCAAATACGAACCGACGTTCGGTGTCGGTGATAAAATAGAGGTCGTCGACAATCCTGACAATATCGAGTATCGTGCAAAAAGCGGAGGATATGTAACTTTTGAAAACGGAATTTACGATATCCGTACCGAAGTCGAAGTGACGGAGATCAGCTTTAAGACGACGGGATCGATCGACACGCAACTCGATGCGGACGTATCGATCAACGTCAAAGAGAAAGATGCCCTCAAAGATGCTATCGGTACGGGAATGGAAGTGACCGTCAATAACATCAACATTGACGGAAATATCGGTCCGAATGCCAAAGTGACCGCTAAAAAAGCGGTTGTGGAAGGACAAGTGCACCAAAGCGCCGTGATTACGGCAGACGACTTGACGATTAATATCCATAAAGGTACGGCATACGGTAAGGTGATTCATATCGCCCGCCTCGAACACGGTACCGTTGAAGGGGAAAAAGTAACGGTATCGCAAGCGACCGGAGGTAAAATACGGGCACGTGAGATCGTCATCGAGATGCTGGGCTCTCATGTCAAGATGACGGCATCGCACTTGATTGAAATCAAACAGTTGCAAGGGGGCGAAAATCAGTTTATCATTGATCCGATGATAAACGAATCGTCTGAGAGCTTGGCGGAGCGTTCCGAAAAAATGGGACAGGTGAAACAAGCGATCCGTGATATTCAAAAAGAACTTTTAGGATATGAACAAACATGGCGCGAAAATGCCGCGGGGATGGAAGATTTAAAACGAAAGTTAGCCCATTATAAAAATAACGGAATAAAAATGCCGACCGCGTTTGTCCAAAAATATCAGCAACATCAGGCATTCAAAGCAAAAATCGAAGCACTTCGCGTCGAGCTTAAAACCAAAGAAGATCAGTACGCATGGCTAAGCGAAAAACATACGGCACTCCAGAGCGAAATCTTTGAGGCTCGCATCGTCAATCACGACCGATGGAAAAATCATAATGAGATACTTTTCAAGCTTATCGATCCTCCGATAGAGGTTTTGTATGTTCCGACCCATAATTCGGAAGAGAAGATATTAGGCTTGCATGAAAGCGAAGAGGGTGAATTTACGATAAAGGTATTACAACAATGATTGTCGGGCTTGAAGGAATTATCGAATATAAAGAACCGACTTTGGTTCATTTGAACGTTAACAGCGTCATTTATGAGGTTTTTATCTCTTTGCACACTTTTAGCACTATCGGTTCCGAAAAAGCGCGATTGCATATCGCCCATATTATTCGCGAGGATGCTCAGCAACTGTACGGATTTGCTCAAAAAAGCGAAAAAATTCTCTTCGAAGGGATGTTGAAAATCAACGGAATCGGTCCGAAAGCGGCTTTGGCTATTTGTTCGACCTTTACGCCGGAGCAGTTTGCAGGTATTATTTCATCCAAAGATCTCAATGCGCTGAAAAAAGTTCCGGGAATCGGTCCCAAAAGTGCAGGACGTATCATGGTTGAATTGGCGGGGTTCGATGCAATCTTGCTCAGTACCGGGGTAACGGCGACTCCGGCGACGACTGAAGCATCGATGGCTCTGGAAGCGCTCGGCTTTAAAAAAGAGCAGATTGCCAAAGCTTTGAGCCAATCGCATGCCACCGATACCGCGACACTGGTCAAAGAAGCATTGAAACAATTACAAAAACTTTAAAAGGAAATACGTGAAATTAGCAATTTTATTCGGCGGAGCTAGTTTTGAGCATGAAATCAGTATCGTCAGTGCCATTACGATCAAAGAAAAATTGAGCCGTTTTGAACTCAGTTTTATTTTTTGCGATCAGGATCATAAGTTTTACATGATCGACCCTGCGAAAATGAAAGCAGTAACGTTTTCACGCGGCGAACACCGTAAAATGCCCCAAATTTTCCTGATTAACGGCGGCTTCGAACAACGCGGTATGTTCGGCAGCAAACGTTTTGAGATGCCGGTTTTGAATTTGATTCATGGAGCAGACGGGGAAGACGGTACGATCGCTTCACTGTTTGACTTTTTCGGTATTTCGTTTATCGGTCCCCGTAAAGAGGCATCGATGCTCAGTTTTGACAAACATTACACCAAATGGTTTGCCCAATCGGTCGGAGTCAAAACATTGCCGTATGAGGTACTTCGCAAAGATGCACCGCGCACGGTGACGACCGCGTATCCTTTTATCGTGAAACCCTCCCGTCTCGGAAGCTCTATCGGAGTCAGTATCGTCCGCGAAGCGAACGAACTCGATTATGCTTTGGATGTGGCATTCGAATTTGACGAGATTGTTCTCATCGAACCGTTTATCGCAGGGGTAAAAGAGTATAACTTAGCCGGATTCAGCGCCCGCGGCGAGATCACGTATTCGATTGTAGAAGAGCCGCAAAAGGCTGAATTCCTGGATTTCGAGAAAAAATATCTGGATTTTTCCCGTTCAGCCAAAGTAGCCGAGGCAGAAATCGGCAATTCGTTGGTGACCCAGTTGCAGGCAGCATTTAAAACATTGTATTCCCCACTCTTTGAAGGGGCGTTGATCCGATGCGATTTCTTTGAGATCGACGGAGAAATCTATTTGAATGAGATTAATCCGATCCCCGGATCGATGGCCAATTATCTGTTTGAAGATTTCAGCGGAGCTATCCATAAGTTACTGGGATCGCTTCCGGATAAAAAAGCGATACGGGTTCAATACGACTATATCCATTCCATCTCTCAAGCCAAAGGCAAATAAGCGTGGCGGTCAAGACGGTACAATACAAACAGCATACATTTTCGATCAGCTACGAGATTTTAAACCCTTCCGCACGGCACGATATTATTTTTCTACACGGATGGGGATCACATAAAAACCTGATGAAACATGCCTTCGGTACGCATTTAGGGAATTTTCGGCATATTTATATCGATTTGCCGGGCTTTGGAAACAGTACCTGCAATATGGCATTAACGACGGAAGATTACGCAACGATTTTGGAATCGTTCATTACGATGATCGATGCTACAAAAGCGATCATTTTAGGACACTCTTTCGGCGGAAAAGTAGCTACCCTGTTACAGCCGGATCTGCTTGTGTTGGTCGGTTCGGCGGGGATACTGGTTCCAAAACCGTTTAAAATCCGAGCTAAAATCTTTTTGTTCAAACTGTTGAAGTTCAGCGGCTTGACGTCGCTTCGCCGTTTTTTTGTCGCACCCGATGCACAGGGATTGAGCGAACCGATGTATGAAACCTTCAAGCGGGTCGTGAACGAAGACTTTACGGAATCTTTCAGAGCTTTCAAAGGGCGCGCACTGTTGTGCTTCGGCCGTCAGGATACCGCAACGCCATTGTGGACGGCATATAAGATAGCCGAACTCATTCCCGGTTCAGAAGTCGTCGAATTTGACGGCGACCATTATTTCTTTTTGGAACAGGGGGGCAGTGTTGCCAAAGAGATCGAAAAAGTGGTTTTAAAAAGTTTAGAGCACTAAGGGAGCAATGATGGATTATGCACAAATTTTTGCATTTTTAACGAATCTTCTTTTCGTCATGACGTTGGGATGGTATCTGATTACCAATCTGCAATGGTATGATTATAAGATCGAGCGGGTCATTCTGCGGCACCATAAAACATGGTGGCATATCGTCTATTTCATTATTCCGTTTATCGCGTATTACGCGACCGGGAAATTTTTCGCGATTTTCTTTTATTTTGCCGTTTTGCCATCCATGATCATGTGGCACCGAAAACTGGACAAAAAACTGGTTCTAACGTGGCGGGTTAAACGGTTTTTGATCCTTTTAGTCTCATTGACACTGTTTCAGGATATCTTATGCACACTCAAAGCAGCCTGCGTCATTTACGGCGTTTTTATGCCGTTGGTGATCAGTTATATCGGGTCATGGGCAATCGAGAAATTTTTGTTTGAAGCGTATAAGCGTCAGGCGAAAACAAAAATTGCTTCTATGAAGGATCTGACGATCATCTGTGTCACGGGAAGCTACGGTAAAACGTCGATGAAAAACTTTATAGCGCAGGTATTGTCTAACCGTTTCAAGGTGTACGCGACGCCGCGAAGCGTCAATACGCTCGGGGGAATCATCCGCGATGTAAACGAATCTCTGCCGGAACAGACGCAGGTATATGTTTGCGAGGCGGGAGCACGCGAAGTCGGCGATATTTACGCGATTGCACAGCTTTTGAATCCTCAGATCGTCGTTGTCGGAAAAGTAGGACCACAGCATCTGGAATATTTTAAAACGCTCGATCGCATCAAACGGACGAAACTGGAGATCATCCACTCGAACCGCTTGAAAAAAGCGTTTATTCATACGTCGGTAACGGATGAACCGCATGAAAAAGTGACTTTTTTCGGGGATGACATCCGTAATCTCACCGCAACGTTGGATGGGATCGATTTCGATACCGATATCAACGGTGAGACACATCATTTTCATACTTTGGTTTTGGGCGCTTTCCAAACGATCAACATCAATGCGGCGATTTTGATTGCGGTCGAAATGGGGATGAAAAGCGATGAAATCGTCAGTGCGGTCGAAAACCTCAAAAGTGTCGAACACCGTTTGGAACGTATCGATGCCGGCGGCAAGATTATTCTGGATGACGGGTACAACGGCAACATCGACGGAATGCTCGAGGGGGTTCGGCTATGCTCGTTACATGAAGGGCGTAAAGTGATCGTTACTCCCGGTCTTGTCGAGAGTACGGAGGAGTTGAACAGCGAATTGATCCGTGCGATTAACAACGTCTTTGATATTGTAATTGTGACGGGACATTTGAACCGTCAGCAGTTTGAACGGGAACTGAGTGTTCACCAGACGATCATGCTTGGCGACAAATCCCAAATGGTCAAAGTGCTGGGGGAAGTGACTCGCGCGGGTGACATTATCCTCTTTGCCAACGACGCTCCCAACTTTATCTAATGCGCCGTTTTGTCCGATTGGTCGATTGGAGCGGAAAGATCGCCGCCGCGGCGCTTGTTTTTCTGGTCTTACTGGTTGTCTACGATGCATTGATGCGCTATCTGTTTCAATCCGGATCGATCGCATTGCAGGAGTTGGAGTGGCATTTATTCGATGTACTCATTCTCCTCTCCATCGCCTATACCTCGACTCACGATGCCCATGTACGGGTCGATATCTTTTACGAACATTTCTCTGCTAAAACCAAAGCAATCGTCAATTTCATCGGTTCGCTCTTATTTGTTCTTCCGTTTTCGCTTCTTATCATCTATCTGGGGATCGATTTTGTATCACTCAGTTTTTCACAAATGGAATCTTCAGCCGATCCGGGAGGACTGCCGTATCGTTTTATCATCAAATCGTTTATCCCGATCGCTTTTATTTTGATGGTTATTCAGACATTGCGTATCATCGTCTCATCTTACCGAACGTTTAGGGAGGGATAATATGGCTGTGATAATGCTGTTGATCGCACTGTTGCTGCTCAGCATCGGCATTCCTGTCGCATTTGTCTTTGGCGGAGCCGCATTAGCGACAGCTTTGCTTTCGCCTGATTTGGGTCTGGAAGCGTTTAACGTCCTTCCGTTTCGTATTTACGGGATTATGAGTAACGGTACGTTGATGGCGGTTCCTCTGTTTATTTTAATGGGATTGTTGCTGGAGCGTTCGGGGACCGCCGAAAAACTTCTCATCGCGATGACATCGTTGTTCGGGAGTCTCAAGGGAGGATTGGCTGTCAGTGTCGTTCTTGTTGGAGCAGTGTTGGCGGCTACGATGGGAATTGTCAGCGCTTCGGTAGTGATGATGAGTCTGATCGCCTT
Organism: uncultured Sulfuricurvum sp.; assembly: GCF_937936435.1. Classification (GTDB taxonomy): domain Bacteria; phylum Campylobacterota; class Campylobacteria; order Campylobacterales; family Sulfurimonadaceae; genus Sulfuricurvum. Next base: position 34,429 of record NZ_CALDDG010000134.1, read on the forward strand.
GCCATTGATGGTTCGTGCCGGATATTCAAAAGAGCTCTCAGGCGGTACCATCGCCGCGAGCGGTACTTTGGGACAGATCATCCCCCCTTCGGTTATTTTGATTATCCTCGGCGATGTCATGAATATCGGTGTCGGCGAATTGTTTATGGGGGCAGTATTACCCGGTCTGCTCCTTGTCGCTTTATATATTGTTTATATTCTTGTGATCGCCCATCTCAAACCGCAGAGTGCTCCGGCACTGCATGAAGATCATCGCAGCGGCAATTTGCAGTCACTTTTGTGGGCCATAACGCCGATGTTGGTTTTGATGATCGTCGTATTGGGATCGATCTTTGCCGGGGTTGCCTCCCCGGGAGAATCCGCGGCTTTCGGTGTTGTGGGGGCAGTTGTCCTGTCGGCATTCAATAAAACGATCGGCAAAGAGATGCTGATACAATCGTTGGCGGAGACATTGAAGCTCAGCGGGATGATTTTTATGATTTTGATCGGTGCTACGGCATTTAGCCTTGTGTTTAACGAACTTGGCGGTACGGATCAAGTGATTGAATTTTTCGGTAATCATGTCGATAGCGTATGGACCTTTATCGCGATCGCGATGGCGATTGTATTTGTCCTTGGTTTTTTCATCGATTTCATCGAAATATCGTTTATCATTGTCCCTATTTTGGTTCCGGTCATGCATGCTTACGGAATCGATCCTCTGTGGTTCGCTATTTTGTTGGCCATGAATCTCCAAACATCGTTTTTAACGCCGCCGTTTGGATTGTCCCTCTTTTTTGTCAAAGGTGCGGCTGGAAATTTACTCAGTTCGGCCCAAATTTATCGGGGGATCATACCGTTCGTTCTGCTTCAAATTTTAGCTTTGGGATTAGTGATGTTGTTTCCTGATCTCGTTTTTGCATTCGTATAAAGGAAAACAATGGAGAGAGAAGTTTTATATTCACCGTGGCGAGACGAGTATGTATCGGGTGAAAAGATCGAAGGGTGTGTCTTCTGTCATATCAGTTCCCATAGTGAAGAGGATGCATCGCTGCATGTGTTGTATCGGGATGAGTACTGTTTTATCGTCATGAACCGCTATCCTTACACTCCCGGTCATTTTATGATCATTCCCCATCTGCATACCGATGCACTAGAAACGCTTGATCCAAAGATTTGGCTTCATATGAGTGCTTTGGCACAAAAAGGGGTACGGATGTTGAAAGAAGCATTCGGTGCACACGGCGTTAATCTGGGGATGAATTTGGGTAAAGCGGGAGGTGCGGGTATAGCGGAACACATCCATCTGCATCTTGTCCCCCGTTGGGAGAGAGATACGAATTTCATTACGTCGATTGCACATACTCGTGTGTATTCTACCGATTTTGAAAAGATTTATTTCCGCTTAAAAGAGGCATCTTCCCATTATTTTAGACGCAACTCATAAGACAACTTATTAGTTACCGATTATTTACTGTTTTGAACAATACGCCGTATCTCATAAAATAGGTAAAAATTATACAATTGGAATGTATAGGAACACATTTTAGTGACATTTCAGTGACATTTGAATGCTATAATACTTTTATCGATAATAAAGTCTGATGGAGTTGTAAAATGTTTAATTGTAAAGTTCCGTTCTCGAAAGCCGCTGTGATGTTGTCTGTGTGTGCATTTTCGCAATTGAATGCATTAACTCTCCAAGAGGGGGTAGATGAAGTCCTTTCGACCCATCCAGTCGTACAAGAGAGATTGCATAACTATCGTGCAACATTGGAAGATTTACGTATTTCGGAATCGCAATATCTTCCTACCCTTGATTATAGTGCTACTCTTGCCCGCGAAAGAACAAAATCTCCGAGTACTAATAATGAAAGCGTTACGTTAACATCTTACGAACATTCATTGCAATTGACCCAAAATTTGTTCAATGGATTCGGCACTATTTATGAAGTCGATTATAATAAAGCTCGCATTTTGGCAGCTGCAAATCATTACATCGAAAATGCTAATGATGAAGCATATAAATTTATCAATGCGTATATCAATGTATTGAAAATGCGTGATTTATTAAAAATTGCTAGAGATAATGTTCAGTTCAATGAAGATATTTATACTAAAGTCAATAAACTTTACGGAGCCGGGATGACAACCCGTTCGGAATCTGAGAAAGCAGATACATCGCTTTCCCTAGCCAAATCGAATTATGTTGTCGCACAAAACAATTTAGATGATGCTCTATATAATCTTGAACGGGTTTTAGGACGACATATCAAGGCCGAGGAACTCCAAGAAGTGACATTTAGTGGTACCGTTCCCGCATCGCGTGAAGAGATGCAAGAGTATGCACGCACTCATAATCCTTCTGTTCTGGTGGATAATTACAATATAAAAGCGGCAAAAGCTCAAAAAGCGGCATCATATAAAAATTATTATCCTAAAATTGATGCTTTTGCCCGCCAAAGCTGGGGAAATGATCTTGGAGGATTGGATGGACGGGATGACCGTACCAAATTTGGTCTTTCATTGTCGTACAATCTGTATCGTGGCGGAGCAGACGAATCGCAAATTCAAAAAAATCTGAGCAAGATATACCAAGAAAATGAAAATAAACGTGAAACGGTCCGTAAACTAGATGAACAGGGGAACCTTTCATGGTCGGCCAAAAACTATTTGACCGAGCAGCTTGTCCATCTCAAACGCTATGAAGCAACCAGTGCCAAAACGCTTGAGCTGTATCAAAAAGAGTATGATCTCGGACGAAGAACGCTTTTGGATTTGATCGTAGCACAAAATGATCACGTTTCGGCACAGTCGCAAATTATCCGTGCAGAGAATGATCTTTTATTCGCAAATTACCGTATCTTGGATGCGATGGGTTCTATGGTTGAAAACGTTTTAGGTGCAAATACTGAAACTTATACGAAACAAGTCGGATTAAAAGTTGTTGATAACGGAATCGATAATGATAGCCGTGTTGACACGCTGATTTTTGCTGATCGTAAAAATGCCCCATACCAACGCGATAAAGAATAGTATAATTTAGAGAACAATTTTTGGTGTAAGGCAATAATGGATGGGTGAAGAACTCGAAAATAAATTAAGTGACCATGAGGGGGCTGTATTCGGCGTTGACCCGTTATTACAGTGTTTAGTCTTATTTACACAACTTTATCATAAACCGTTTACAGCGGAAGCATTGATGGCGGGATTGCCGAGCGCACCGTGGGGTGGTGCACTGCGCCTTTTTAGCTTAAAATCCTCCAAAAGTCTTTTTTCCCGCGCCGCAAGCCGTGCCGGACTTAAAAGTACTTTGGTAAGCCGCAAACTCTCTGATATTTCTCCGTTACAGCTTCCAATGATTTTGTTACTTGAAAATTCTCAAGCTTGTATTTTGGATTCCATTTCTCCTGATCGAAAGACATATAAAATTGTTCTACCTGCAGAAGAAGCGATCGAAGAGAGTATTCCAGCAGAAATCTTGGAATCTGAATATACCGGTTTTGCTTTTTTGATCAAGAAACCGTTTGTGTATAATGAA
>NZ_CALDDG010000135.1 GCF_937936435.1 uncultured Sulfuricurvum sp.
GGGCGTAATAATCGAAACGGCAATCCTCTTCTAATGTTGGCAATGGCAATTTTACTCCCTATTGCGGCAGCGGTTATCCAAATGAGTATCAGCCGTTCGAGGGAGTTTATGGCAGATGAAGGTGCGGCGAGACTCAGCGGACATCCGGAATGGTTGCAAAGTGCGCTGTTGAAACTCTCTAACTATAACAGCCGTGGAGAGGTACAGGGGGCTACTCCTGAAAATGCCCATATGTTTATTGTCAGCCCGTTTGACGGCAAAAATCTCTCTTTTGCTAATCTATTCCGTACCCATCCGACAACCGAGCAAAGAATTGAACGCTTGGAAATGTTAAAAAAAGAACTAGGGACATACGAAGAGAAGCATAAGCTTTATGACAGACACTATGTTTAATAGCGATTATTCTGTCTCAATTTTAAATGTAAAATGAGGTTTTGTTTTATGCTTTTGTTTCGGATTTTTTAAAAATACAAGACGGTAAAAAAGATAGATGCCCATAGATAGTCCGAGAACAGCCAGCAAATAACTTGTCATATCCATCTATACTCCTTCTATAATCATTAAGCATAAATCGACATTTTATAATATTTATTTATTATTTTTAATCTCAAAAGGGATGTTTTGCATTTTTAGCGCGCTAATAAACAAATTGAAATTGCAATGACAGAGCATTTCATCGTGGGAAGCCACTGAAATCTCGACGATCGGAGAACCGTTGTTCATCATGGGAAGCGAAGAAAAATCGACTCGGCTGTCCATCTGATGCATGACGTCAATGAGAGTATTTTCACTGGTCTGTGCGATAAGAGTCATACGGAATGACGGAATCGATTCGGGATGAAAACGCTTCAGTGCTTCTTCCACCATAGGATGGGACATTTCCGGAAATCCCGGCATGAAAAAGTAGCGCTCTTCGAGATAAAAACCGGACATGTTGTTGATGACATTATGAAGCAGACCGGCATGTTTCGGCAAATATGCCATATGAATTCGGTGCGGGAAAGCGGTATCACCGAAGCGTTCGATAATATGATCGCTAAACTCTTTATGTGGAACCAATACACCGTCGCTAAAGACATCGGAAGCGATTTGGCGGGTCAAATCATCGGGAGTCGAACCGATTCCTCCAAAACTGAACATGACGCTCTGAGGATCGTTTTTGATCATTTCAAAGGTCGTTCGGATAAGCGATGAATCGTCTTTGATGATGAAAGAAGCAAAGAGAGTGTGACCGCGTCGCATTAACGCATCGCGAACAAAAAGAAAATGTTTGTCATCACGACGGGCATTAAGAATTTCAGAACCGATGATAACGGCATAAAAATGGGGATTTTTCATAAAAAGATTATAGCATGAGATGCGATGGATTCATGCCGATCGGCATGAATGCGAATGAGCAGATTATTTGAGTTGGGAAAGAATCTCTTTTTCTACCGTATCAATCGGCTGAGTACCGTTGATAGTGATATATTTTACCGAAGAATCATTGGCTGAGACACCTTTGTAATAGTCAACCAACGGAGCGGTTTGTTCATGATAGACGCGTAAACGGTCTAAAACGACTTCTGCTTTGTCATCATCACGTTGTACGAGATCTTCTCCGGTCTCATCGTCTTTGCCTTCCACTTTCGGAGGATTGTATACGATATGGTAGGTACGTCCTGATGCAAGGTGGGCACGGCGCCCTGACATACGCTCGACAATAACACTGTCCGGTACGTCGATTTCAATGACGGCATCGATAGCGACACCGGCTTCTTTTAGAGCATCCGCTTGCGGAACGGTACGCGGGAAACCGTCGAGAAGAAAACCGTTTTTGCAATCGTCTTGGGTGATACGCTCTTTTACCAGACCGATAATGATCTCATCGGTTACCAGTTTCCCTGAATCCATAAATGATTTTGCCAGTTTACCGAGGTCGGTTCCGGCTTTGATCGCGGCGCGTAGCATATCTCCGGTCGAGATTTGCGGAATGTCGAACGCTTTTGTCAAGAATTGTGCCTGAGTCCCTTTTCCTGCACCCGGAGCACCTAAAAGAATGATTTTCATATTACTTCCTATTAATTAGATTTTGGTTTTGATGTATGTTTCCATCTCATCGACGATAGCATCTATGGTTCGTTCCCCGTTGATTTTGTGAAGAAGCCCTTTAGCCTCGTAAAAGTTTTGGATCACTTCGAGAGGATCGGTATAGACTTTCATTCGGTTATTGAAAACTTTTTCATCGTCATCCGCACCGCGCGCACGTCCGAGTACCCGTTCTCTCGCAACTTTTTCGCTTACGACAACTTCTATAATACTGATCAGAGAAATCGAAGTGTCTTTTTGGAGAAAAAGATCCAGTTCGTTCATTTGTTCGAACGAACGGGGATATCCGTCGAAGAGGATAATATCAGCACTGGAAGCTTTGATCGCACTGGTGATCGTATCGACGGCAATTTCGATCGGAACGATAAGTCCTTTGCTAATAAAGCTGTCGATGATTTTTCCCCGTTCGCTCCCGCTTGCCACTTCGGCACGAAGGAGGTCTCCGGTTGAATAATGGGCGATCAGTTCACTGTTGCGTGCCGCAATCATCTCCGCATCGGTCGTTTTTCCCGATCCCGGTGCCCCGATGATCAAAAATAGTTTCTTCATCGATTATTTGGCACTTTCGCGCAATCGGATGTGAAGATCGCGCAGCTGATTCAACTCTACCGGACTTGGCGCCTGGGTCATAATACACGAAGCTTTTTGGGTTTTAGGGAAAGCGATAACGTCACGAATAGACTCTTTTTTCGATAAAAGCATCATGAATCGATCGAATCCGATAGCGAATCCGCCGTGCGGCGGCGCACCGAATTTGAGTGCGTCGAGAAGGAAGCCGAATTTTTCTTGGGCCTCTTCTTCCGCAATACCTAAAAGTTTGAAAATCTCTTCTTGCAATGCCTGTTTGTGGATACGGATCGATCCGCCTCCGAGTTCTACGCCGTTGAGGACGATATCATACGCAATTGATTCGATATCTTCGATATGCTCATGATTAAGATCGCGCGGCATGGTAAACGGATGGTGGAGCGCTTTGACACGTCCTTCTTCGATTTCGAACATCGGGAAATCGACGACCCATACAAATTCGAAGCACTCTTTATCGATCAGGTTCATTTTTTCGTGTTCAGCGATGAAGATACGGAAACGTCCCATATAATCCCATACCGTTTTCTTATCGCCCGCACCGAAGAAGACGACGTCGCCCACTTCCATTCCGGTTCGATCTACGAGTAGCTGCAAATCTTCAGGTGTGAAGAATTTTTCAAGAGGTCCTTTGAGACCGTCTTCTTTCATTTGGAAATATCCAAGCCCTTTTGCGCCGAATTTACGGACGTAATCTTCGAAGCTTTTCATTTCGCGTTTGGAGAATACCAAATCGGCACCAGGAACGCGAAGCGCTTTGATCCGGTTCATTTTCGGATTTGAAGCGATGCTTGTGAAGATTTCATTGTCGCAACGTGCA
>NZ_CALDDG010000136.1 GCF_937936435.1 uncultured Sulfuricurvum sp.
GATAAAGGAATGTGACTGGAGTTCAGACGTGTGCTCTTCCGATCTTTTTAAAATACCGGTTAAAAAACAATGGCTAAGAATCGGCCATGATCCTCTATGGTTTTATGTTACTAACCGTATCAAAGAATCTCTTCCCGATGTTGCCGTCGTACTCGCCGCCCATCCCGACGAAGTACCGTTTATCTCTTCGATGTGCGATTTTACGGTCGTTTCCGGCGGAGAAACACGACAGCAATCACTGAAAAACGCTCTCCAACACGTCTCTACTCCCTACGTAATCGTCAGCGATATAGCCCGTGCTTGTATCGATTCCGAGCTTTTGCATGCCCTAATAGCCCGTAAGGACGAAGCCGATGTCATCGTTCCCGCGCTCGATGTCATCGATACGGTCACCTATCGCAATGAAACCATCGAACGCGATCAGGTCAAGCGTATCCAAACACCTCAACTCTCAAAAACATCCATACTTCGACGCGCACTCAATACGGATCAGGAATTCACCGACGAAAGCAGTGCGATCGTCGCCGCCGGCGGAACACGTGTTTTTGTCCCCGGAGATCCCCGTGCGGCGAAACTCACACATGCTTCCGACACAGCCGTCTTGGAGTGTCTGGATGCCCCATCTTCGATCGTATTTACGGGTAACGGCTTCGACGTCCACCCTTTCGAAGAGGGCAAACCGATGGTTCTCGGAGGAGTTACAATCGACAGTCCTTTCGGATTTAAAGCCCACAGCGACGGAGACGTTGCGATACATGCCCTCATCGATGCCCTTTTAGGGGCTGCCTGTCTGGGGGATATCGGGATGCTTTTCCCGGATACGGACGCCGTCTATAAAAATATCGACTCCAGAGTGCTCTTAAAGCGCTGCGTCGAAAAACTGCATAATTTCGGCTTCGTGATCGCTCATGCCGATATTACGATTATTGCCCAAACTCCTAAGATTTCCCCGTATAAAGACGAAATGCGACGCGTCTTGGCCTCACTGTTACACCTGCCGCTTTCTCGGATCAATGTCAAAGCAACGACGACGGAACATCTCGGATTTATCGGACGTAAAGAGGGGGTTGGAGTGATTTCTACAGCATCAGTACACTATTTTGATTGGAAAAACGGATGAACATACTTATTATCGAAAACGAGATCTATCTTGCACAAAGCATTGCTTCAAAGCTAAGCGATCTCAGCCACAACTGCGATATATCAAGCTCAACCAAAGAGGGTCTGCGCGGGATTCCCTATGACGTTATTCTCCTCTCGACGAATATCAGCGGTCAAGACATCTATCCCGTCATCGAAGCCTATAAAAATGCCGTCGTCATTCTTATGGTAAGTTATATTAGCAACGACACCGTTTCCAAGCCTCTCGCGGCAGGTGCCAAAGATTATATCCTCAAACCGTTTATGATCGAAGAGCTGATCCGGAAAATCCAGCACTTTCAAAACCATGAGCGGCTAAAACGCCAGAATCAAACGTATGAGCGCTATCTCACCCATACGTTCAACACGATCAATGTGGATGAAGATCTGGACAAAATCGAACTCCCGCTTTTCATTTGCAGCGGCTACCAAAAATATGCCGATGCTTTTGCATTCCGATATGCGGCCCATCATGACAAACCGCTTCAGTTCATTTCGCTCTCATCGGCAAAAGCCTTTAACGACATTGCCCACTTAAACGATGATTCGATCCTCTACATCACCGATTTTCAAAATCTGAAAAAAAGCGAATATAAAGCATTTTACGATCTGATCGCTTCGAAAGAGTGTATTATTGCCAGTACGGACCCTATCGACAATCCCCCATATCGGGTCATCGAAATCGAAAGCGACAACCATCTGTTTGATCAGGGAGAGATTCTTCCGATCGAAGAGTACGTCAAATATATCATGATCCATTTCCAAAATCGCTTTCCGGATACGGAACTTTCCAAAAAACTGGGAATCTCGCGAAAAAGTTTATGGGAAAAGAGAAAGAAATATGGCATCGTCAAGAAAAAATAGAGCCCTTTTTATCGATCAGGAAGCCGTATCCGCCCTTATTTTACTAAAGGCGGGGATGCTCTCTCCCGTAACCGCTTTGATGAACGAGGCCCAAAGCAAAGAGGTTTTAAGTACGGGTATGTTTCAGGGAAAAACCTTCCCCTTTCCCCTCATTCTCTCTCCCAGCGGGAACGTCAACGAAACAATTCTCACCTCGGCACACAAAGGGGAAATTCTCGATCTCGTCAGCGACAATAAAGTCGTAGGCGAACTGTGTGTAGACGAAGTCTATCCGATTGACCCGCGCGAACGGCTCCGCCAGATCTACGGTACCGAAGATCTCTCCCATCCCGGAGTCAGCCTTACCTATAAACGGTTGGGCAAATACGCTATCTGCGGCGATTATACTCTCGATCTTTCTCCGGTGCAATCGATTCAGGAAAAAATCGCCGAAGCACAACAGCAAATCGGGGCGGAACATACGACCGCTATTTTCATGGCAGCGAATCCTCTACACCGTGCGCATGAGCGTCTCATACGTCAAAGTCTGGAGCGTACCGATCTAATCGTTATCTTTTTATTGCAACCTTATAACAATGCAAATCTCAACTACGCGCTCCGGTATCAAACCCTCGAATTTTTCATCGATAATTATCTCCCGCGTAACAGAGTCATCGTCGTTCCGTTAGAAAGCACCTATATTTTTGCCGGAAGCAACGAAGTCATCATCGATGCCATCGTGGCCAAGAACTATGGCTGTGATCGGCTGATGATCGGTCAAAACCATGCCGGCATCGGGATGTACTACGATCATAATGCCAACAAATCGATTGTCGACCGATTGGTGGGGATCGATATCGATGTCTGCATCTCCAGCGAATAC
>NZ_CALDDG010000137.1 GCF_937936435.1 uncultured Sulfuricurvum sp.
GCTTTTGGCACAGTAGGTCATTACCGGGTCGGAAGTGTAATAGGCATTTTGGAAATAATGATCAACCCATAATTCAGGATAGCCGTTAACGACGATCAATCTCGAATCTGCAAAGTTCTCAGGGATTCGTAATGCATATACAAAGTTGTCAAAGCCGAGTCGATGGCAATAGTCATGACAGATATCTTCGAGCTCTTTGATTGTATGGGCATTTTGGAAAGAGGATAGGCTATGCTGCAGCTCGAGTATTTCCATGATCTCTTCCCGATTATCTTAGAATAAAATTATAGTACGATATCAGGTAAAACTGTAAGATATCCTATTGGTTTTTAATCAAATACTATGTTTCAGGTAACGGTTTTAACGTTCGGACAATCTGATCCATCCCCGTCCGATAGTAACGACCCCCTCTTTTTCGAGATTTTTGAGAATACGGCTGATCACTTCACGGGAAGTTCCGAGTATCTGGGCAATTTGTTCGTGGGTTGTTTGGATCGTATCTCTTCCCTGTACATATAGCCAGTTTAAGAGCCGTTGATCCATCCGTTTAAAGCGAAGTTCTTCGACAAGATGCATGATTTGAGAGAGCCGTTCCGAGCAGAAGGAGAGTTTGAAATTCCGATAAGCGGGAGAGTTGTCAATTAGCCATCGTATAGTTTCCGCCGGTACAAGCCACCCTTCGATACTTTCATCGACGATGGCGGTAGCCGTTGCCGGCATTTGGGAGACCGTGCTGAGGGTATTGACCAAACACTGTTCGCCCGGAGTGATGTAGTAGAGGGTGATCTCTCCCTTGCCGATCTCATCGGCGTGGAGAAAGACTTTTACTACCCCTTTGTTTAAAAACAAAATTCCCGGAGTGACATCGCCTTGAAAGTAGAGAAATGTCCCGACGCCCAAAGCAATTTTTTTGGCTTCCGAACGTACTTTTTCGAGCGATTTGGGTTCCAGAGATTGAAAAAACTGGTAGTGATCCAAATTCATAACAACTCCCTTGTCGTTAAAAAAGTATACCCCAGTACGATTAAAATGTCATCGATTGGGTATTCGGTGCGTAGAGTGCACCTGCCAGATCGGCCGGAGCGGCGACTTCGACACCTTCTACCATATCGGACGGTTTGATTCCCCCTAATTTAACAAATCCTTCACAGATTTTTACATGACCCCCTTTGCGGATCAATCCGGTGATCAATTCTTTGGGGGTGGAACCGGCGAATTTAGGCTGATTTCCTTTATTAAGGGCGAAATTGACCGCATCGGCCGCGATGAAAACATTGCTTTGCACTCCGGCGTCTTGCATCGCGTTAGCGACCGCCAGTCCAAACCCTGCCTTGACGATCGATCCTTCCGTCACCATGATCACTATATTTTTCGGGGTTTCGGCTCCGCACCCTCCGGCTTCGGCGCTTGAGATCGCCAACATCATACCCAACATTCCGCTCATTAACATTTTGAGGTTCATCATATCCCTCCTGATTTGGATTTAGCATTTTTGATGCAGTTGAATTGTAGGATAGAGGGGTATGCTCGTTCTGTGACGAAAGTCACACAGCGCAATATTTAAAAGTACGATTTGCCGCTGTTACTATATAATGGTTAAAAAATCAGTAGATATAGAAAGGAAAGCGGGTGAGGGCACTTATCATTGTATCTTTAGGGTTTATATCTCTGTTTGCCTTAGAACCGAACTTCGGTAAATTTGACGGTACCGCGGTTATCATCGATCTCAATACCTCCGTCAAAACCATTTACGGTACACATCCCGACGAACGGGTAAACCCTTGCTCGACCTTTAAAATCCTTAATTCTATGATCGCACTCGATAGCGGTGCGGTGAAGGATGAAAATGAAACCATTCCGTGGGACGGAGTCATACGGCAATATCCGTTGTGGAACCGTGATCATACGATGCGTTCGGCTATAGCGGTATCGACGGTATGGTTCTATCAGGAGCTTGCGCGGCGTATCGGTGCGGAACGGATGGCCCGTATGGTGGCTCGGACACATTACGGAAACGGCGATACCTCCCGTACTCTCACCGATTTTTGGCTGGGAGGGGGCAGTCTGGTGATTTCCCCGACCGAAGAAGCGGAGTTCGTACATGCACTTGTGCGAGAGAAACTCCCTTTTAGCATACGTGCCATGCGCACGGTCAAAGATATCATCACCCTCGAAAAAGGAAAAGATACTTCTTTTGGCGGTAAAACGGGAAGTTGCAGCGGTATAGGATGGTTTGTCGGTTTTGTAGAATCGGGGGATAATGTGCGTACCTTTGCCTTTCAGATTCAGGGCGACGGAGCTAATGGAGCGGAAGCAAAAAAGATTGCTTTAGAGTATTTCGGAAAATGAGAATAAGGAGATTCTCTTCATACAATCTTGAGAAAACGATACTAAGATAACGAAAATCAACCCAGGAGTTCCCCATGTGTTTACGTTTAAGTGCTTTTGTAGCGGCTATAACATTTTCTCTTACTTCGACGGCGGCATCTCTGCCCGATATCAAAATGGCCGATACCGGTTTGCCGTTTCAAAAAATCGAGGGATATCAAGACTATCGAATCGTTGCGACTCACTGGCGTACCGATAAAAACGAACTGCGCTATGTCTTAGCCAATCCGATTGCCTACGAGGCATTGAAAGCAAACAAACTGCCGATGCCCGAAGGGAGTATTATGGTTAAGATCGGATGGAGCGTTAAACCGATGAGTACTTATCCCGACGCACTCGAAGCGGATAAACTTCAGCGGATCGAATACATGCTCAAAGACTCCAAGCATTTTGATAACAACGGCGATCACTGGGGATATGCACGGTTCGTCAAAAAGGGAGATAAGTACGTACCTTATCCGAACGGTTCGGCAGAGTGCATTGCCTGTCATGCCTCTGTCGGCGGAAACGATTATCTGTTCAGCCGCTTCCAAGAGACTTTTTAACGTATGAAACATACCGTTTTGATCGTTGAAGATGAAGCGGAAATCGTCCATCTGATTCTCAATCGAATCGATTCGGATCGCTATGACGTTCTATGTGCGGATAACGGGATAGAGGCGCTGCGGCTGATCGGCGATGAGCCATTCGATGTCGCGGTGATCGATATCATGCTTCCTATGCTCGACGGGTACACGGTATGTGAGCGGTTACGTAAAAAAAGCAAAGAGACACTGATCCTCATCGTCAGTGCTTTGGGGAATGAGGAAAATAGACTTCGGTGTTATGAGCTTGGAGCGGATGATTTTATCTCCAAACCGTTTTCTCCCCGCGAATTGGCGGCTAAAATCGATGCCTTGCTGAAGCGCCGATACGAAATGACAAACGGAAATATTAAGGTTTTAGATTCTATCGCGCACGACCACGCAGCCAAAAAAATCCGGATCGAAGGGAAAAACCTCCTACTGACATTGAGCGAATATCTGATTTTTTCAACGCTTTTGGCGAAACCGAAGCAAGTCTTTTCCCGTGATCAGCTGGCACAGATCATCTACGACAGTGATGCGGGGGAGATCGACGCACGCGGAATCGATACCCATATTTACAATCTCCGTAAAAAAATCGCTGCTCTTACCACTATGCCGATCATCCGGACAGAGCGTTCCATGGGATATAAAATTTATGAGCTTTAAACGTTTTCTCATCTTCGTCTATTCCATTGCCGGATTTGTCATAGCACTCTTTACCGCCATAATGACATACGTTATCATCGGCGAACCGATAGGGATGAAAATGGTCTCCAAAATCACTTTGGTCGTCATGATCGCGATGCCGGTTATCGCCTTTGTAAGTTATGGACTCGGGCACTTTTTTTCTGCTAAGTTCGAACGGTTACGGGAGAGGCTGGAAAAGATCGGGCAGGGGGATTTTAATTCGGATGAACCCGAAGAGACAATCGCCGATATCCACCGTATTCACCGTGCTATCACGGTACTCTCCGCACGATTATCGGAATCGATCGGTTCATTACGCAGACACAATGAGAGTGTGACAAATATGACGCTGTCGATTGCTCACGATATTAAAACACCGTTGACGATTATCGGCGGATATGTCGAAGAACTGCGGGATGGAATGGTGTCGAATGATCAGATGCCCGCCGTATTGGATAAAATCAAATATGAGAGTGCATACATCGACGATTTGACATCCGACGTGTTGGCGTATTTATCGTCAATTCATTCCGGTCGCGATCGTGAAAGGGTATCGTTAAACGATCTGGTAGACGAAATCATGCCGTTGATTCCTATAACTCCCGATACACGATGGATAATCGATCTGCCGGATAATGCTATGATCGAGTTTAATCGGATGGATTTGAAAAAGCTGCTGATGAATTTGCTCCATAACAGTGCCAAGTTTACGGTTTCAGGAGAGATAAGAATCGCTTTTCGAGAAGGAAACATCGTTATAAACGATACGGGATGCGGGATCGATCCGGTCTTTTTCCCCCGATTGTTTGAGCCGTACAGTACGGCCGATACGAGTCGTAACCGTCAAAAAAGCGGATTGGGGCTAGGACTTAGCATTGCTAAAAATTTGGCGGAGAACAACGGATACGATTTAAGGTTTGACGAAACGAATGAACCGGGAACGACGGTTATCCTAAGCACGATAGAAAAGCAAAAAATCTCGAATATATAATTTATTCTGTTTTATACAAGGTGATGTTGATATCAAATATTGTTTTATATCGCCTTTTTAATATTATATTCATGGTTTCGTTGGATTGTTGTTGTGAGTCTGCTCTACTCGCTTTATCGTGCATACGCAGGCTGCTTGAGGGAAAGAGTATTTACGAATTTTGATAATACCATACGACATAGTGTTGCTACCGTTATCCATATGCAGTTCCTATTTGGGCTTGTAATGTATGGTATCAGCCCGATAATCGATTCTTTTTAGATCATATTAGGGCTGCGGTGCATATACGCGAAATTCGTTTTTTTGGACTTGAGCGCAGCATTACAATATTTTTGCTGTTTCCATTATCACGATTGGATCAATGATTTCAAAACGTCAATCTGTGGATAAATCGAAATTTTGAACTATTGCTATTTGGTACACAATCGCATTTTTTCTTATCGTATCCGGAATACCATGGGAATTTTCGTCGCTGGTGAGTCGCCCCCATTTCCGAGTTTTTTAGGTTATCATCAACTCTTTTTTATAACGTATGCATTCGATAGAAGTACCGATGTTCATCGTTTTAAAACATTCTTCGGATAAAAACCCTTCTGATTCATAGAATTTACGTGCTTGCATATTTTCTTTAAATACCCAAAGAACAATATGGGTGAAATCTTTTAATTTTAAAAGTTTTTCAGCCTCCCGTGTCAACATTTTCCCGATTTGTTTTCGCCAGTGGTTAGGGTGAACGTAAAGAGCATAAAGTTCGGCTACTGAAATATCATCGTATGTCTCATCTCTATACGATCCTACGGAAATGAAACCTACGATTTCATTAGACATTTCAGCAACATAGATGTCTTCGATACTACGTAGGATATTGTCCCGAAAACGATCTGACGCATGTGCAACATTCATCGCAGAAAGTCGCTCATCTGGAATAATAGCTCGGTAGGCACTTTGCCACGCTGCCATATGGGTATTTGCAATGGATAGAGAATCATCAGGAACCGCTTTACGTATTCGCATCATTGGAACTCTTTTTTGTTGATTTTAACACATTTCGAAAAGTGTAGACAAATGTTTGAACACCTTGACAGACCAAACAGTCTGTGGTATTATGCTTAAAAACAGACTGTATGGTCTGTTTGCTATTGGAGGGTTGAAATGAAACGAATTGTTGTGGTAGGTGCTACCGGATTTGTCGGTACTCATGTCGCTTTGGGGCTCAAAAACGAAGAATGCGAGCTGATATTGGGATGTCGAAATGCTGCGCATATTCATCCTGAATTGAAGCATGAAAAAATTATGCAAGGTGATATCCGAGATCGGTTGTACTTAGCAAATCTTTTTCGTGATGCCGATGTACTCATCAATGCGTTTTCGTGGACGGCATTGTATGGACATGAACAAGAGTCAAAAGATTTATTTTTTGATCCGACTATCGTACTCATTGATACTGCGATAGCGTCTAATGTCAAACGCTTTATCAATCTCTCTACGGCTAGCGCGGCGAATGGGGATGTTGCTAAAAATGCTAACGTAAAAGGGGCTAAAACAAATTTCTGGCCTCATCTCAATAATGTCATTGAAATTGAAGAGTATTTGCGCAAAAAAGCAAATATTAATTTCGAAGTAATCAATCTGCGTTGCGGTCTTTTTGTCGGAGAACACTACGGACTTGGGCTTTTACCGATACTTTTGCCCCGTTTGAAAACCCATCTGGTTCCTTTGATAGAGGGGGGAAGAACTCAAATGCCACTGACACCGGGAGAAGACATCGCTCAGGCGTTTATTAAAGCTTCTTTTGCTCCGGCTATGCCGCATCCGTTTGAAGGTATAAATGTGTTGGGTGTTGAAATTCCGACCGTCAAAGAGGTTTTGGAGTTTATTCATCATGAATTTGGCTATTCGTATCCCCATTTTAGTGTTTCCTTCCCTATTGCTCATCTTTTTGGTCATTTTATGGAGATACTCGATCCTCTGATGCCGTTTGACCCGCTGGTAACGCGCTCTATCGTCCATCTACTCAAAAATACGAACACCAACAACGAAAAAGCGGCAGACTTATTGGGTTACACTCCGCAAATCTCTTGGCAAGATGCAGTGCGAAGGCAGATTAATGAGATTCATAAATCTCAAATACAGTCGATGAAAATGGCAAAGGAGATACGATGAAATATATCGTTATAGGGCTTATATTGATAGGGAAATTATTGGGTGCGGATGGCACTTTGAAAAGTCAACTGGATGATTATAATGCTTTGTTTTACAAACAAGGCTCAGCGGAAGCCGTTAGGGCAGTTGAAGACGATTTGAGTCAACGCCATACTTTGAATATGGGACAAAAGATTCCGAAAGTCGGTGATAAAGCGATCGAATTTACCCTTAAAACTATCGACGGAGCAACCTTCGATTTAAATGAGGCGCTCAAGCAATCTCCTGTCGTTTTATTTTGGTATCGCGGGGGTTGGTGTCCATACTGTAATATCCAACTATCCTACTATCAACGGTATCATCAGGCGATCAAAAATGCCGGAGGCAGATTGGTTGGGGTTGCTCCTGAGGTACAATCGATGGGACGTGTGACTCAGCAAGATCACGCAATAGATTTTGATCTCCTGAGTGACACCGATAATACTGTAGCAAAAGAATATCATCTCGTCTATACCGTTCAGCCAAAACTTTTATCGTTGATGGATGAGCGTTTTGGATTGGATGATTATTATCCCATTCATAAACAAGAGTTGCCTTTGACGGTGGCATTCGTGATCGATCAGAGCGGAATTATCCGTTATGCCTATATCGATGATGATTTTAGAAAACGATCAGAACCTACAGAGATAATCGACGTTCTAAATAAACTAAAAGAGGAACACCGATGAGCCGATTGGAAGAGGGGAAAAGTGCCCCATGGTTTAAGGCGAAAAGTTTTCAAGGCGACGATATAAATCTTGATGCTTATAGGGGCAGATATGTTCTGTTGAGCTTCTATCGGTACGCTTCATGCCCGTTTTGCAATCTAAGGGTGCATGAATCAATACAAAAAAGAGATTGTTTTCAAACTCTTGGATGAGAGATGATAGCTGTGTTTCAATCGCCCGATGACAAACTCGCCGAATATGTCGGCAAGCAGCCGTTGAACTATCCGATTATCGGTGATTCGGATTTACAGCTTTATAAGCTTTACCGTGTAGAAACTTCATGGGTGGGACTAATTAAAGCTTTTCTAATTCGACCGCACCAAATACTTAGATCGGTTATTCTACGCGGATTTTTTCCTGGAAGCATCGAAAACGAGATACAGAGGCTTCCCGCCGATTTTTTGATCGATCCGCAGGGAAAAATAGAGATCGCTTACTACGGCAGAGACATCGGCGATCATATAGCGTATGAGACGATTGAGAATGTATTGCGAAATGATATAATTGAGTCATGAAAGAAAATATGAGAGACATTTTGGTTCAAACAATGTTTGAGTCGCTTTATCACGAAGGGTACAACGCGAGTAATCTTATCGATCTTCTCAAAAAAGCAGGTACATCCAAAGGGGGAATGTACCACTATTTCGGCTCCAAAAAAGAGCTGGCGTTGGAATCGATGCGCATCGTCGGTGAAGGATTTATCGACCGTTTTTGGGGTGGTGCTTTTGATCGCTATGAAGATCCGATCCGTGCACTCGAAGAGATTTTAAAAGCACTTCCGAATGCTACGATCATGGGAGAGTGCCCGTTTGATTTTAAATACGGATGCCCTCTAAATCAAATGATTCAAGAGATGAGCGCGTTGGATGAAGACTTTAAAATTCTCCTCGAATCAATCATGGATCGCTGGATTGCTCTTATCGCCGAAAACCTGAAAATGGGACAAAACATCGGAGTTTTAGAAAAATCTTTTGATCCGGCTAGGATAGCACAATTCATCGTCTCATCGGTCGAGGGGACATTAACTCTGATGAAAGTAAAACAAGATATCCGTATTTACGAAGAAAACACGGAATTGTTGTTACAAACTCTCAAAGTTTTGACGCAAAAGGGATAACGTGAAATCTGAGCGAGTTCTTATCGTCGGTGGCGGTGTAGCGGGGCTTATGTGTAAAAATCGGCTGGAGCATTTGGGGTACAGACCTGTACTCGTGGAAAAAGCCGATGTGCTCAGATCAGACGGCGCAGGGATTTTGCTGGGGGCAAATGTACTCAAAATCTTCCGCGAATGCGCTTTGGATGAGGCGTTAATGCGCTACGCTCAATCGTTAGATGAAATCATGTTATACGATCAGTATGGCAGATCGCTCGGACGATTCGATCTGGAAAAGATCAGAGAGGAGACCTCCTATCCTACACTCGCCGTCCATCGCAAGCGGCTGCATGAGATATTACTAAACTCTGTTGATGCTTCTACCATCCGCCTTTGCCATAAAGTAGTCAAAATTGCAGAGCACGGTACGGGGTTACAGGTGACCTATGAGAACGGGATGTGTGAAGAGTACGATTACGTTATTGGAGCAGATGGGCTACGTTCGAACATTAGGGAGTTATATGTTGGACACGTACCGCTCAGAGATGCCGGATATGTGTGTTGGCGATTCGTATGTGATTGTCCCTCGACGCTTGACGTGCGAAGCAGCAGCGAGTTTTGGGATACAGATGGCAAAAGAGTCGGTATTTTTCCGATAGGAGAAAATAAAATCTACTGTTTTTTACTCTCAACGACGCGCGGCGGTGAAGAGGCGATGGATTTCACCGAGGTATTGGAATACTTTAAAGATTTCGGGGGTGATTGGCAGCATGTCGTTGCATCCTTGGATACCGACACTACGGAATTGCTGTATAACCCGATTGCTGACCTCTCACACGTCGCTTTGCAGAAGGGGAATGTTATTCTGATCGGAGATGCGGGACATGCTACGACACCCAATCTGGGGCAGGGGGCGGCATTAGGTATCGAGAGCGCCTATGCCTTTGGCGAGTTGCTCAAATCGCATCCGTTTGCAGAGGCGATACGGCTTTATCCGCAGAAGCGTTTAAAAAGAGTCTCCTATATCCGTAATAAATCACATATGATTGGACAGATGGCCCACGGGATTCCCACTTTTTTTCAGCCTATTCGGGAATTTATCATGAGAATCACCCCTGAGAGTATGAATCAGAGAGAATTTGAGAGAGCAATACTCGGCGGATTTTAAGACATTCACTATAAAGGATCGACGTGTTTATAAAAGTATGCGGACTCAAGACAAAAGAGCAAATCGATAAAGCGATCGAATACGGATATGACGCGATAGGAGTCGTAACCTATCCCAAAAGCAAACGCTACTGTGATCCTAAAGATGCTATTGAATTAGCGAACTATGCGAAAGGGAGGATCAAAACGTTTGTGGTCGGTATGACTGCTGAAGATGTAAAAGAAGCGGCAGATTTTTTCGATTATACACAGATATATGAGGTTATACAAGTTCCAAATCTAGCGTTATCGTCCAAAGAACCACCTCCAAAAGATTTGAACTACGACTACTTTTTTTATGATGCCAGCATCGGCAGCGGCGTATTTGAAGAATTTCCCGACTGGGTCAAAGAGATTGCATGTGAGATAATCCTATCAGGCGGATTAAATAAAGACAATATCTGCGCAGTAATACGTGATTTAAAACCTTTCGGTATCGATATTTCGAGCGGTGTAGAAAAAGAGGGTGTCAAAGACATCGAAATGATGAGAGAATTTATCACTATTGCTAGAAATTGTCAGTGATAAATAGAATGGGTATCAAATTTTATAAAAGGATAAATAACAATGATCGTCATTAATGCTATTTTAGAGGCAAAAAAAGGGAAAGAAGAGGAACTGGAGAACTTATTGCGAGCGATGATTCCACTGGTACAAGAAGAAGATGGAGCCGTTCTATACACGTTGCACCGTTCACGAAATTCTGTGGGAAAATATATGTTTTACGAGAAATATAAGGATCAAGCCGCAGTTGATTATCATTTTTCAACACACTATTTTAAAGACTTAATCGACAAATTTTCCGATCTTTTAGAAGTAGAACCGATTGTTGATGTCTTTGAAGAAATTGACGGAATTAAAGTGTAAAGTTTATAGGTAGCAGAGTATAAAATGACCGTAATAATTTTACTTGCGATCTTAGCATTATGCTTGATCGGATTACTCCATTTTTATTGGGCATTGGGCGGAAAATTCGCAGCTGTACAGGCGATACCGACAAAAAATGGCGAGCCGTTAATCAATCCCGGAAAGATTGCAACGGTTATCGTAGGATTAGCATTAATCGGATTTGCTTTTGTCGCGTTTATACTCTATTTTTATGATCTCTCTTCGTCACCGTATCGGGAATATTGCATCACCAGCGGGTGGATTCTATCGGGGATATTTACTCTTAGAGGTATCGGTGAGTTTAATACGGTCGGTTTGTTCAAAAAAATTAAATCATCCGAATTTGCATATTATGATACACGATTCTATACTCCGTTCGCATTATCCATGGGAGTGATTTTTGCTCTATTGGCGTATCGGGCAACCTAATTGATATAGGTACTATAACTGTATTGGCATAGATATATCTTTTTTTGAATATTTTATAGTATCTCTTGACAAGGAATTATACTTGCTATATACTTGTATAATCAAATAAATAGCAAGGATTTAAAATGTCAAAGAATATAGAGTTGCTTTTGAGTCTGACATCGATGCATACTAGTGTTTTTAAAAATATAGATAGACATCTTAGTGTTCATGGAATTTCATTTTCAGAATTTTTCGTTATGTACCAATTGTCGCTAGTGTCAAACCGTACAGTACGTCGAATCGATTTAGCCGAAAGTGTGGGCATGAGTGCTTCAGGAATTACCCGACTTTTAAACCCTATGGAAAAATTGAAACTTGTTGAAAAAGAACAAAACCCTCGTGATGCAAGGGTAAGTTTTGTGAAATTATCGGATGTCGGATTTGAGCTTTTAAATGATGCAATTAAAAGTGTACAAATAGCATCTGATGGCTTATTTAAATCACTTGATATAAATGATATTGAGAGATTTATAGATTTAACAAACAAGATAAAATGAGGAATCAATGCCTTTACTAAACAGTAACAAAAAACACCCGATGATTATGCCTGACGGAATGGTAATTGAACAGGTTGTACATCTTAAAAAGGTTATTAATCATCCAAGAATAGAGATAGGAGAATTTAGCTATTACCATAACTTTGAGACTCTTAATGATTATGCTAGTTTCCTAGCTCCCTATTTATTTCCACTAAGCCCTGATAAGCTTATTATAGGAAAATTTGTACAAATAGCACATGGTGTCCGCTTTATTACTGCATCTGCAAATCATAGTATGAATGGATTTTCGACATATCCTTTTACTAATTTCATGATGACATCAAAAACAACGAGTGAAGACATTGTGGCTATGTTTAAAGAGTTTTCGTATAAAGGTGATATTATTGTCGGTAATGATGTTTGGATAGGTTTTGAGGCGACCATCATGCCGGGAGTTAAAATAGGAGATGGTGCAATTATAGGTGCTAAATCGGTAGTTACCAAAGATATTGAACCCTATACAATTGTTGGCGGCAATCCCGCAAAAGTTATAAGAAAACGTTTTGACGATGAAGTTATTGAAATGCTTTTAACAATTAAGTGGTGGGATTGGTCAATCGAAAAAATCGAAGAAAATATTCACATAATTGCGGGGAAGGATATTGATGTGTTTTGGAATCAAATAAAATGATGTAGTTGCGGATGCGTGTTTGTTTGAAATAAAGCTTTAGTAACCGATTTTTTGCTACACTTCCCGTACTTTACAAAGGAGAGCAAATGGCACACTATGGCACTATCGACAAAAATACTCTTGTCCGAGTCGCTCTCTTTTGGCGTCTGCCATAACATTTCCTTTTTAACCTAACCCACATCATTTATTACCACACATCATAAGGATACCTATGTCGTTGCAATTAGACGATTTCCTCATTACGGGTCGTACCTTTGAGGAGTATATGGCATTTTTCGATTTGGATGCCGAGACGATGAAAAAGATGAGAGTTTTGGACTGCCCAAGCGGAGCAAGTTCATTTATAGCCGAAGCCAAGCGCAGAGGAATAGCGGCGCAAGGATGCGATATTTTGTACTGTTATGATCGCGATGTGTTGCGTGCACAAGGGGAAAAAAGTATCGAGAAAATCTATGCCGATACGAGTTGGATGGCGGAACATAATTTCGCATTTTATCATTCGATAGAGAGACATAAAGAGCATAGAGTAGGGGCATTGGAATTGTTTTGTTCTGATTACAACACTACGGATTACTGGTTCGCCGAACTTCCGAAACTGCCGTATAGGGATGATAGCTTTGATTTGGTACTCAGTTCGCATCTCCTTTTTGTTTATGATGATAGATTGGATGAAGCATTTTATGAAGCCTCAATTGCCGAGATGCTTCGGATCGGTAAAGAAGTACGCATTTTCCCATTGGTCGATTATAAAAACTCCCGAGCGGATGAGACGGATAATTTCAGTCCGTTAGCCTATCGGATGGCTGAAAAATTCGGCGGTGAAATACTCGACGTCGGATTTGAGTTTCAAAAGAATGCAGGGTATATGTTGAAGATAAAACGGTAAAATAAGAGAAAAGTGTGATTAAATGCCAACTGAGTTGAATAATATTTTAAATTACATGCAAATCACGGAGAACATCGCTTCATCGGGACAGCCACTCGAGTCCGAGTTTGCGCTAATCGCGAGTGCGGGATATGACGTCATTATTAATCTTGCCATGCCAAATTCACAAAATGCAATACCCTCAGAAGGTCATTTAGTCACCTCCAACAACATGATTTATATTCATATTCCGGTTTTGTTTGATGCGCCTGAGCTTTTTCATTTGGAGTCATTCATTAATATCATGGAAATATTTGCTGATAAGAAAGTTTGGGTACATTGTGTGAAAAATTATCGAGCCTCAGCTTTTTTGTATCATTATTTGCATGTATCGCGAGGTTTTAGCGATGCTGAAGCACAAAAAGTGATACTTCCATCATGGGAACCGAATGAAATTTGGCAACGTTTTATACGTATTGATCCTAAACGGGTATAAAACACCCTGATATCTTTTTCAAAAATGGTTTTTATCTCGCATAGCTCGGTGTTATGTTAGAGCTGAATGCGAAAAGGGATCATTGCCGATTTGGAAAATCCCATACTTTCATAAAATCGGTGTGCCGAGAGATTATCCGAATCGGTGAGGAGGGTTACTCTTCGAATCCCTTTTTCTTTGGTGCAGGTGAGGACGTATTCGAGCAAGGATGAGCCGATATCCTCTCCACGGTGTTTCTCGTCGATGATCATATCTTCGAGCAGTGCGACTCTCTCCCCTAATGCCGTCGATACAGTGTATAAGATATTAACCATCCCCACAATCTTGTCCTTTTTGGATGCGACGTATATCTCACCGATTTTCTCATCCTCAATGATCATTTTCAGTCCCTTCGTCTGTTGCACACTGTCAGGAGTAAACTCGGCCTCTTTTGAAAAGAGCTGATGTAAAAGGGTGCAAAGGAGCGGGATATCTTCTACGGTTGCCGTGCGGTAGGTGATGGGGTTCTCTTTTGAGGCTGATTCGTAGGCGATAAGGATTTTTTTGCGTTCAATTCCCCATCGATAGCCGCTCATAGCACCGCTTTTGGCGATGACGCGATGACAGGGGATGAGATAGCCGATGTGATTCTCCCCGATGGCGTTGGCGACCGCACGAACGGCTTTGGGCTTGTCGATAAAGTTTGCAACATCCTGATAGGTCGTTATACCGCCGTTAGGGAGGTTGATAAGCGCTTTCCAGACATTGATTTGTAGGTTCGTTCCCTTGACCAAGAGATTGTATTTTTTATTTTTGATAAAAATATTTTCCAGATAGGTACGGGCTTTTAGATCATCATGTACCAGATTGGCATTTTCCCAAAGCTCACAAAACCGTTTATAGATTGAGTCTTTGTTGTTGTCAATAAATCCCAGATAACAGACCCCTTTATCGGTATAGGCGATCAATGCTTCACCGAAAGGGGTGAGTCCGAAACCGTAGGTGATGGTGACGTCTTTCCCTTTTTCTCTCCACTCTTTTGGGGTAACTCCTATAAGATTGACAAAAAGTTCGTGCAGTCTGCTGGAACTCGATAATCCGATATCCAGAGTGCTGTCGAGAAGAGATTTAGACTCTTTGATATGCTCTTTGGCATAGTTCAGCGTCACGGAGTGGAGAAACTGTTTGGGAGTTACTCCGACGTACTCTTTAAATACCCGCATGAAATGGTACTTGCTCATCCCGATATTTCGAGCTATTGTGTCGATGGAGGGCTGCTCTTTGAAATGGGTATCGATATAGGTAATGGCTTTGGCTATCAGCTGATAGTTCTGATTTAATATCTCGATCTCTTGCATACAATCACCTTTAATAGGTTGCGTTATTATAGACTTTAAAACCCTTTAAAAGAGTTTCGAGTTCCTTTTTGACCTGCATTTGGAGAGGGATGTTTTTTATATCGTCTAATATATCGCAGATTTTATGTGCGATCAGGATAAACTCTTTTTCCTTCATCCCCAGTGTACTCAACGCAGCAGAGCCTATTCGGATCCCTGACGTAGACGAAGCGGGGCGGGGATCGGTGGGGATTGAATTTTTGTTGACGGTGATACCGGCATTTTCCAATGCCACACTTGCGTCTTCCCCGGAAAAATCTTTGTTGATCAGTGATACGAGTACCAGATGGTTATCGGTTCCGCCGCTAATGAGCTCATACCCTCTTTGAATCAAAATCTCCCCTAAGACTTTTGCATTGCTTTTAACAGCCTTGGCATACTCCTTCCACGAGGGATGTAAAACTTCTCCGAACGCTACTGCTTTAGCTGCGATGACGTGTACCAAAGGCCCCCCCTGTATTCCGGGGAAGATGGCGCTGTCGATTTTTTTGGCGATCTCTTCGTTGTTCGTCATAATGATACCGCCGCGAGGACCTCTGAGCGTTTTGTGGGTCGTGGAGGTGACGACATCGGCGTAGGGAAACGGGCTCATGTGTTCTCCCGCAGCGACCAATCCGGCAATATGGGCGATATCGGCAAACAAAATCGCTCCGACGGCATCGGCGATTTCTCGAAACCGGGCAAAATCAATTTCACGGGCATAGGCGGAAGCTCCGCACACGATAATTTTGGGTTGAACGATTTTTGCGATTTCCATGACATTATCATAATCGATACGACCGTTAGATGCTACCCCGTAAGTAAAAGAGTGGTAGTTTTTCCCCGAAAAATTGGGTTTCGCACCGTGTGTCAAATGTCCTCCGTGACGCAAATCCATCCCCAATATTTTATCTCCGGCATTCAGTAACGCCGCATAAACGGCTCCGTTGGCTTGGCTACCCGAATGAGGCTGTACGTTTGAGTATGCGCAGCCGAAAATCTGGCACAGGCGATCTTTTGCCAGTTGTTCTATTTGATCGGCGAACTGGCACCCTCCGTAGTATCGTTTGTTCGGATACCCCTCTGCGTATTTGTTGGTAAAAATACTCCCCATCGCCTCCATAACGGCAGGTGAGGTAAAGTTTTCGCTGGCGATCATCTCCAGATGCGTTGATTGTCGGTGGAACTCGTTTTCGATAATGGCGAAAACTTCCGCATCCGCAGCCGATAATTGCTCTTCTCGTATAAAACTCATCGTGTCCCCTTTTTGTATGGTTCGTAAAAGTTTAGCTATACGCTCAGATAATGACAATCCAAATGTTGCTGAAATAAAGGAGAATGTGAGCAATTTTTGGATTGTTTTTGATTATGATTTGAACTAGAATTTTGCAGATTAACAAAAAATAAAAAGGCTTAACAATGTTCATTATCTCACTCAACTACATCAAACCCCTCGAAGAGGTGGATACGCTCCTTGTAGAGCATGTCGAGTATCTCAAAGAACAATATAGATTGGGAAGTTTTCTCGCATCGGGACGTAAAACTCCCCGTATAGGTGGGGTGATTTTGGCAAGTGCGGTATCGCGCGAAGAGATAGAGACGATTATCACCCTCGATCCGTTTTATCGGCACGGTGTCGCTGAGTATGAGATCACGGAGTTCAGTCCGACGATGACTGTTGATGCATTGGAGTTTTTGAGGGAATGAGTATTGAGTTTATTTATGATTCATACGACATTTGATCCATTGGGCGAATAATGATTATCCTCAACTACACACGGTAGAAGAAATCTATTGGATTGACTAGGGATATGATGTAGTATTTGATAAAACGCTCAGTGTAGGTACTTGTGCAGTGCTGAGTTCATAGAGAAATGCGTATTTTTCCGCCGGTCGCGGAAAGGGGAGGGGATCAGTAGCCGATCTCCGTATGATCTTGCGGGATCGGTTCGTTGCCGGGGAGCAAATACCACATCAGGTAATCGACCACCATAGGAATCAGTACCGTTTTGTGGTTGTCCGTCTCCTGGAGAATCTGGCGGATCGCCTGTTTTATCTCCGGACGGTTGGACGTATCCATGATGATATCGACGGACGCCCCAAGCTCTCGGATCGCATTGCTGAAATCATCGTAATAGGCAATGCCCGCCTCTTTGGCCTCTGCGATCTTCGGGTTTGTCCCAACGCTTTCGCAGACGGCGATAATGTTTACCCGCTCATTCCCAACTTCGACGAATTTGTCAAAAAAACGTGACCCCATGCGACCGAGACCGATGAGTAGGACATTGACTTGTTTCATTGATTATCCTTTATAGTTTAGATTAATCATTATAATTCAATAAGCTTAAGTGAATACATGTTTGGAAGTACGATTTTTGTGACGTCATTGGATGAGCATCGATGGATTGGTCTTTTTGAGAGAGAGTCAACCATAAAATTGTGTAAACTCCTCTAAAGCGATACGCTCGGTGCGGTAGCTATTGATAATGGCATTTGTGTCTTCATACCCCAGTGCCATCCCGCAAAGGAGAATTTGCTCTTCTTTGATGTTCAACTCTTTTCTGACGATATCAGGATATTCCGCCAATGCGGCTTGCGTACAGCTTCCCAGACCTAATTGTGCAGCCGATAGCATCACAGATTGTAAAAACATCCCATAATCCAGCCAAGAGCCTTTTTCCAAAGATGATTCGATAAAAAAATACAGTACGACGGGTGCATCGAAAGCTCTGTAGTTGGCTTTCCATTGCTCTTGCTGCTTCTCTTTGTCTTCTTTTGCAATCTTTAGGGTTTGATACATCAAAAGACCTGTTTCTTTTCGTCTGCTTTTATAGGGTTCATTCCATTCAAGCGGATAGTATCGGTAATCCATATTCGGTTTTATGCCCGATTCGAATGCATCGATGATTTTGGTTTCGATATTATTTTTCGTCTTTCCACTAACGACGCAAACTTTCCACGGTTGCATATTAACACCGGATGGGGCATATTTGGCAGTATTCAAAATCATTTCGATTTTTTCTTTTTCGACGGCTTTGTTCAGAAAGGATCTGACTGATTTACGGGATTTTAACGCTTCTAATACGTTCATTGCATTGGCTCAGATGAAATGGCAATAGCGACTTCATTGATCTGAATAATCGGTTGAATATCCGTATAGTTTTGAATATCACCTTGAAGCTCCTGCGCATGTGGCATAAATGCAGCCATAAAGTGTTCGACCGTATCGAAATAATAGTGGCACATTGCTACATACGAACATGGGATATTTGCCTCTTCCAATGCAAGACCTCGCTCAACCCTGACACTATGAAACCCCTCTGCCTTTGAGAGACGTTCAATCGAAAGCGGCATATGTTTTTCTAAATAGTAGTCAAAATCAAAACGGCACCCCTCCGTGAAGGGGTAGATACTGGCAATGTTAAACATGTTTATTCCTCGTTTATAGTTTGTCCGAAAGTTTTGGCATAGTGCTGTGACCATGCAACGACTTCATCAATGACGGGTTTGAGCTGTTGTCCATGAGGGCTAAGTGTGTATTCGACCCTCGGAGGGACTTCGGCAAATACTTCGCGCTCTATCAGATGCAGTTCTTCGAGTTGCTTGAGTTTTGAAGATAACGTTTTATTGGTAATCGGTTGCAAATATTTGGATAATTCTTTAAAACGCATCGAGCCGTTGCTGAGATACCAGATAATCATCAGTTTAAGCCGATCATCGAACATCTCGAAAAATATTTCTGCTGAGAATTGGTAAGTGTTGCCATTTAGTTTTATCATGCCGAAACTGTAACTAATAGTTTCTTTATTTATCATTAGTATATTTTAGTATACTAATGATATCCGTTTCTAAACATGCATGAAAATAAAGAGAGTTATCTTTAGTATCATAAAGGCTGTATCGTTTGAGATCCAAACTCTTTCACACGGTTGAAATCACGAGATAGGCTTACCGCAGTCTCGGTCGTTTGTCGATAAGCGATAAGCTCCTCGATACTGATAAGCGGGTAATGATGTTTATCCGAGAAAGCTTTTGCTTCATCACGGTTCATCATCGTTCCGTCGGGATTGGTCAATTCGCACAATACCCCACAAGGCTCTAATCCTGCCATGCGCATCAGATCGACGGTTGCTTCGGTATGTCCCGGGCGTTCCAGTACTCCGCCGTCGCGTGCTCTTAACGGAAACACATGACCGGGAGAAACGATGCGGGATGCGCCGTCTTCGGCGATAGCTGCACGGACGGTTGTGAGACGGTCTTGTGCCGAAACTCCGGTCGTCACCCCATCTTTGGCTTCGATAGAGACGGTAAATGCCGTTTGAAAACGGGAATAATTGTCCGTTGTCATCATCGGCAGGTCTAATTCGGCAATTTTTTTGGCACTTAGGCATAGGCAGACGATACCGCTGCATTCACGGATGAGCAGTGCCATTTGTTCTACGCTCAGTGTTTGAGCCGGAAAAATAAGATCGGCCTCGTTTTCACGGTCGGTACTGTCGGTCACGATGACGCCCTGAGCGTTACGTAATGCTTCAATAGCATCAAAAAGCAGTTGGAAATTTGGATTCTGATTCATAGGTATACTCCATTGTGTAGGTGTAAACTTGAATCAGGGCATGAGTGTATACGTATGTATGTGTAGAATGGCCGTTGATATTAAAAGGGACAATGGACAAACTAATACATTCTCTTTCATCCGGACTGTAACCGTTGGTTTTGGATTCGCACCAAATCTGCTTGACCCCCGACATCTCACCAATGTCGGAGCGCTCGCGGACTTTTATCATGTGATAATTACCGCCAGTAAGGAATTTCACCTCGCCCTGAGAATAAAGTTTCAAAAAAATTATAGCAATATGGGGATGAAAGAGTCAAACCCAATACGACGGATAAATAAGCGTTTTTGCGATGATCGTGTAGAAATCGTCTCGCTCCCAAGCTCCAGCTTGGGAGTGTATATGCTAGTCTACATTCTAACGTCATCGTTGGGAACGAGGGAAAACATACTGTCCGACACTTTTTTATTCCTTATCAATTATCTTTTCAGGACTAAATTTTTTAAATAAAGTCGCTGCTATTATAAAAGTAATAAATTCTGCCATTGGTATCGCCATAAATATTCCATTTAAATCAAAGAAAAATGGTAGAGTAAATATAAAAAATACAGGAAAAATAAAACTTCTTGATACTGCAATAATCATTGAATGTAAAGGCTTATGAATTGCAGTAAAATAAGCTGAGATTACAAGATTCATACCATCAAAAAGAAAAGCTATCCAGATAAATGTGGCAAAACTTAGAACTATTTGTTTTGTTTTATAATTAGTATCTTCTAAAAAAATATTTGCAAGGGTATTTGGTATAAATATAAGTAACAGTATCATTACAACACCAACCAAGCTCGTAGTTATAAAAGCTAATTTTAAAAACTCTTCTATTCTTTTATTCTCTTTTGCACCAAAATTTTTACTAATAATCGGTTGTAAAGAGTCACTTATTCCAAAACTTATCATTATTCCAATCATTAAAAGATAATTGATAACTGTAAATGCAGCTATTCCTTCTATATTAAAATTTTTTATCATTACATAGTTAAAAATTAAAGTTGTTATTCCTATTGAAATTTCATTTACAAACTCGGAAGCTCCATTGTAAGAAGCTTTTATAATTTGAATATAGCTTCCTATTGGTTTTACAAATTTAAGTGTTGCTTTTTTTGAAAAAAAATGAGGTAAAAGAATAAATAATAAAGTAAGTTGAGAAATGCCCGTAGCTAGCGCTGCTCCAAAAATACCTTTTTGTAAATATACAATCATAAACCAATCTAATATCACGTTTATAACTGCACTTAAAAGTAAAGCTGTAAAAGCAAGATTTGGTCTATTATCAACTCTTACAAAATAATCTAAAACTACTCCAATCATCAAAAAAGGGATAAAAATCAATATAATAGATAAATACTCTATTGCAAGTTTTGTCAAGTTTTCATCTGCACCAAAAAGATGTAAAACAGTCTCAATATTTAAAAATAAAAGTGTGCAAGTTATAAAACTAAAAAGAGTGATACAAAACATAGTTTTACTAAAAATGATAGAAGCACTTTTAATATCTCCCTCACCTATTAATTTTCCAGAGATAACACTACTACCAATTGCCAACATTAACGCAAAGCCAAATAGCAAAGAGAATATAGGAAAACTTATATTAATTGCGGCAAGTCCAGAATCTCCTACATAATTTCCTATAAAAAATCCATCAACTATATTTGCTGATGAAATGGCTAACATTCCTAATACAGAAGGTATTGAATATTGAAAAAAAACGGAGGATATTTTGCCTTTTATTACGTTCATAGTATTGCTTTTAATTTTTATTTGATAACTTTTCAATCTCTAAAAAGTCATTTTTTGTAAGATTTTTCTTAAATTTATTTTATCAATGTAGTTATGCTTTTCTGTGGTGTTGCCGATGGACGAATCATACTTGTGGATACTTTATTTAAAATAAACAATCAATCTATTCATGGTATGAGATTACGATACCTTTTTCTAATTCCAATAAAAACGCTTTTCTCCATAACTCTCCACTGTATCCTCCGAGTCCACCTCCGCGGGCAATAACACGTTGTCAGGGGATCAAGATAGCGATAGAATTTCGCCCATTGGCACTTGTAACGGAACGAACGACTTTCGGGTTGCCGAAGATTTCGGCTTTTTCTGCATAAGAGATGCTTTGACCATAAGGGATTGAACGGAGTATTTTCCGAACATTCGCAGAATTTTTATAGTGATTTTAGTGTGAGCCTATTCTTTTATTTCAAAGTGACATAAAAAAGTGTAATAGAATGACTTATGCTATGATATTCGCAATTTAAAAGCGGAGAAATGTATGTCGGTTTCACGTTGCGGATGGGTCAAATTGAGCGATCCGGTCTATGTTGCGTATCATGATGAGGAGTGGGGAAAACCTTTGCACGACGATCGTGCATTGTTCGAGCTTTTTTGTTTAGAGACGCAGTCGGCGGGGTTGAGCTGGCTAACGATCCTAAAAAAACGGGAGGGATACCGAGAAGCATTCGAGCAATTCGATATTGATACAGTGGCAATGTACGATGAAGCGGATATCGTCCGGATACTCGAAAGCGGTTTAGTAGTCAAAAGTCGTCCGAAGATCGAGGCGATTATCGCCAATGCGAAAGGCTTCAGAGAAATTCGGCAGGAGTTCGGTTCACTTGATCATTTTTTCTGGAGTAAAGTAGGAGGGAAGCCGATCGTCAATGACGTAGATGATTACCGCAGTGCATCATGCCATTCGGATATTTCCGATGCACTGACCAAAGAGCTGAAAAAACGGGGATTTAAATTCGTCGGTAGTACGACGCTCTATGCGTTTATGGAAGCGTGCGGAATGATCGATGATCATGAAAACGGGTGTCATTGCAAAAGCCGGTAGAAAAGACTATTTCTGTTCCAACGCCAATAGAAACTGTTTTTTGTCAATTCCTCCGCTATACCCGCCAAGTCCGCCGCCGGATGCGATGACTCGATGACAGGGGATGAGAATACCGATCGGGTTTTTGCCGTTTGTGCTGGCGACGGCACGGACGGCTTTGGGATTGCCGAATCGTTCAGCTTCCTGAGCATATGAAATCGTTTCTCCGTAGCCGATGGTGAGGAGTGTTTTCCACACCTCTTGCTGAAACGGGGTCCCTTGCGCACGCAGCGGAATGCTAAACTCTTTGCGCGTACCTTCGAAATATTCGCTGAGTTCTTTTTTTAACTGTAGTAGCAAGGGATGATCGGAATGAGAACGAGAGAGCGTATCCTTG
Source organism: uncultured Sulfuricurvum sp. (assembly GCF_937936435.1). GTDB lineage: Bacteria > Campylobacterota > Campylobacteria > Campylobacterales > Sulfurimonadaceae > Sulfuricurvum. Next base: position 22,914 of record NZ_CALDDG010000137.1, read on the forward strand.
GTGAAATCTAATGAATAGAGCCCTTTATCATCGGCGACGGTGACCATGTACCCCAACGGAGTATCGATAATACGGCTATAGTGTAATGTATCGTTTTTCATATCGGATATTATAGCAGAGTAGAAAGAGAACGATTTTTGCTTGTATCCGTTATAACGATTTACAGGAGGGAAAGACATGCACGTAACATCCGCATTGAATAATTTAGGTGTCAATACGACTTCTACCGCCAAACAAGATGACAGCGTTTCGCAAGAATATATAGATTTGATCAACCAATTATTTCAGGCAGATCCCTATCAAACACGTGATGAGATCAATGCCAATAATACCGAGTTGGCAACCTTTAAAAAAGATCTCATAACCAAAGGTGCGGCGCAGTTTTTGGGAGATTTGAATCAGGAAAAAATCGATGCGATAGTCGAAGAGTATCGCGATAAACTTCTAAAGCAGCAAGAAGAGAATCCCAATATTCCGATGGATATTGATAAGATGGTCTCCGATTTTAGAAAAGAACTTCTAAAAGAGATCGCCGAAGCACAAAAATCCGATCAGAAAAATATTAGCGGTTCCCAAAGCGTTGCGATGTCGACTTCCGATGTGCTCGCAGGGATAAAAATTTCTCAAAAATCGGAAGATGCATCGTCCAATACCCTAAGCTTTTTGGAACAAATGCTTCAGCCCGATACAGCTAAAAAAGAGAAAGAACTTTTCGTATAATTAGAGGAAAACAGCAATGAATCCGACGAAAGTAGTACGAGAAAACGTTGTAAAACTGACCGATCTTCCCAATGTCGGCAAAACGGTAGCTGCCGATTTTGCCAAGATAGGGATTACCCGTCCCGAGCAGCTGCGCGGAGAAGATCCGTACGATCTGTATGTTCGATTTTGTAAAGCATTCGGAGAGAAGCAAGATCCGTGTATGTTGGACGTGCTGATGTCCGTCACCGATTTTATGAACGGTGCAGATGCTAAAGTCTGGTGGGATTATACCGCCGAGCGCAAAGTGCGCTACGGAGAGAAAATCAGAGTTTAATTAGGCGTTTTTGAGTATCTCTGCGATCGTTGCGGAAGGATATTCTTCGCCCATTCCCCACAACTGCGCTAATCCGTGCGCATTCTCGGCAATATCTCCGATACGTTCGCGTGAAATATCGGCCGCGGATAAAGTAACCGGTGCACCTATGAAGTCGAACCAGTGTTCCAGTGCGGCGATTCCCTCATCCGCGCTTTCCAGTCCGAAAACCTCTTTGGCAAAGCGTTCGAATTGCACCGGATTTTGTCCTTTATACCATTTCATCCATGCCGGAATAACGATAGCCAAACCTGCGCCGTGGGCGATATTAAAGAGTGCGGAGAGGGCGTGCTCGATCATGTGGTTCGGGAAACTTCCGCCGCCCGTTCCGGAGTTCGTCAATCCGTTGAGCGCTTGGGTGGATGCCCATGCAAACTCGGCGCGTGCGTCGTAATTGAACGGATCTTTGAGGAGAATTTCGGTTGTTTCGATGACCGTTTTTACGATTGATTCTACGAGACGGGATTGAAAATGGGGATGATCGGTCGCGGTAAAATAGACTTCGATCGTATGGGCGATGATATCGGTTGCCGAATAGGCGAGATATTCGGGGGTAACACTCATCATCAGTTCGGGATTGATGATAGATATTTTCGGATTGACCAGTACGGAACTGATAGAGTATTTTTGTTTGGTAGCATCGTTCATCACTACGGAGTTGCCGTTCATCTCGCTGGCGGTTGCCGCGAGAGTCATGACCGCATAGACCGGAAGAGCAGCTGTAATAGAGGCTTTTTGGATGAAAAAATCCCATACATCACCCCCATACAGCGCCCCGGCTGCGATCGCTTTGGCCGAATCGACGACTGAGCCTCCGCCTACACCGAGAACAGCTTGGAGATCGTGCGAT
>NZ_CALDDG010000138.1 GCF_937936435.1 uncultured Sulfuricurvum sp.
TCTGGAGCGGGAAACGAGGTTCGAACTCGCGACCCCAACCTTGGCAAGGTTGTGCTCTACCACTGAGCTATTCCCGCATTGTTTTTGTGGACTGGAAGTATAGCAAAAAAAATAGGGCGTGTAAAGAGTTTGATACGTTTTTTTCTCTTTTTTTAGTGTTACAAGGTTTTTCGAGTTTCTCTTGCGGTATAATCGCGATAACTGAATACATTATTGTAAAAAAGGAATCTTATGCGCAGCGATACGATCAAACGCGGGTTCGATAAAACCCCGCACCGTAGCCTTCTTCGTGCTACGGGACTTAAAGACGAAGATTTTAACAAACCATTCATCGGCGTAGCCAATTCCCATATCGATATTATTCCGGGGCATTTTTTCCTTCAGGAGTATGGCAGAATCGTCAAAGAGGCGATCCGCGAAGCGGGCGGAGTCCCGTTTGAATTTAATACAATCGGAGTCGATGACGGAATCGCGATGGGACATGACGGGATGCTTTACTCGTTGCCGAGCCGCGAATTGATCGCGGATTCGATCGAGACGGTGATGAATGCCCATAAGCTCGACGGATTGATCTGTATCCCCAACTGTGACAAGATCGTTCCGGGGATGCTGATGGGAGCACTGCGTGTCAATGTTCCGACGATTTTCGTATCCGGCGGACCGATGAAGGCAGGTCATAAAAAAGACGGAACTCCGATCGACTTGGCAACGGCATTCGAAGCGGTCGGTAAACATGCAGACGGCAAAATGAGCGATGAAGAGCTGTACGAGATCGAATGCGAAGCGTGTCCGAGCGGCGGATCGTGTTCCGGAATGTTTACGGCGAACTCGATGAATACTCTCTGCGAAGCGATGGGAGTCGCGTTGCCGGGTAATGGTACGGTTTTGGCGATGACACCGGAACGTATTGAGATGGTTAAAACGGCAGCACGCCGCATCGTCGAAATGGTCATGGACGAGAACAGTGCGAAATGGAACATGCGCAATATCCTAAACGACAAAGCGGTTCATAACGCGTTCGTCGTCGATATGGCGATGGGGGGAAGCTCGAATACGGTATTGCATATGCTCAGCATTGCCAAAGAGGCCGGAGTTGATTTCGATATCACCCAAATCAATACGATCAGTGAAAACGTTGCCCATATTGCGAAGATATCTCCATCGCTTTCGACCGTGCATATGGACGATATCAATCGTGCGGGCGGCGTTAACGCCGTTATGAAAGAGGTAAGCCGCCGCGGCGGAATCCTTCATACGGATGCGATGACGGTTACGGGGGAGACAATCGGCGAACGGATCAAAGATGCGGTGATCAAAGATCCGAACATCATCCATACCAATGAAAATGCCTACTCTCCGGTAGGGGGATTGTCTATTCTTTTCGGAAATCTTGCTGAAGAGGGCGCCGTTGTCAAAACGGCGGGGATTGCTCCAAGCATGCGGCAGTTCAAAGGAAAAGCGGTGTGTTTCAACTCCCAGCAAGAAGCAATCGCAGGTATTGTCGGGCATAAAGTTAAAGCCGGCGATGTTGTCGTTATCCGCTATGAAGGACCAAAAGGGGGACCGGGAATGCAAGAGATGTTGGCCCCTACGGCACTCATCATGGGGATGGGTCTGGGAGAGAGCGTCGCCCTCATCACCGACGGGCGCTTCAGCGGTGCCACCCGCGGTGCCTCTATCGGACACGTCAGTCCTGAAGCGGCGGAGGGTGGAATGATCGCCCTGATCGAAGACGGCGATGAGATCGAACTCGATGTCGATAAACATCTGTTGCAGCTTAATGTCGGTTATGACGTGTTGGAACAACGCCGTCTTCACTTTAAACCGATCACGAAAGAGATCCCGTCCAAATGGCTCAAACGCTATAGTCTTCTCGTCTCCAACGCTTCGAACGGAGCGGCCTTAAAAACGGAGCTTTAAGCCCCTCTTCTGTCACCGAATCGTAATCCTTCGGGGTTACACTTTCTTTCATGGATGAATCATTACGCTACCGCAGTGTCTTTATTTCTGATCTTCATTTAGGTACCCGAGACGCTCAGTCGGAGCAGTTGTTGGAGTTTATCCGTAATGTCGAGTGCGAACACCTTTATCTGGTCGGCGATATTATCGACGGATGGGAATTACGCCGTAATTGGCGATGGAGTCAGGCGCAGTCGGATGTGATCCAGAAAATCCTCCGTAAAGCCCGCAAAGGGACGCAGGTTTACTACATCATCGGTAATCACGATGAGTTCTTACGCCCTTTTTTACCGATGGTAATGGGGGATAATATTGTGATTACCCACGAAAAAGCCCATTTCGGTTTAGACGGAAAACGCTATCTCGTCGTACACGGCGATATGTTCGATGCGGTTACGATGACCAAAAAATGGGTAGCCCATTTAGGGGATCGATGTTACTTGTTCATGCTGCGTCTGAATCGTCCGATCAACACGGTACGCCGCTGGTTTGGCAAATACCATTATTGGTCGCTTTCCAAAATGGCGAAACAAAGTGTTAAACAGGCTGTGAGCTTTATCACCGACTATGAAGAGGTTCTCTCATCGCATGCGGATGAAAAAGGGTATGACGGAGTGATCTGCGGACATATCCATCATGCGGAGATCCGCTCGATCAACGGTATCGACTATCTCAACTGCGGGGACTGGGTCGAATCGTGCAGTGCCATCGTCGAGACCTATGAAGGGACATTTGAAATCTATGAGCACCACCAAAAACGTTAGCATCGTCTTTTACAAAGGTACCGGCACTTTGGCCGAAAAATTGATCCGTATGTGGACTAAAAGCCCATTTAGCCATTGTGAATTTCGCCGAAGCGACGGACTGTATCACTCGAACGACCGTTTCCGTTTTATTTCTAGAACGCAAGAGATGCATTTGGATCAAAGCGACTGGGAAATATGCGATATCTTTTTGCCCTCCGAAATCGTCGATCGGGTTGAACGGCGGCAGATTCGTAAAAATGGGAGCA
>NZ_CALDDG010000139.1 GCF_937936435.1 uncultured Sulfuricurvum sp.
TGTTCGACTTGATCGAGCATGTCATTGATTCCCCATGCGACACTTTGCAATACATGATCTTCCGGTATATTGGTGATACGGTCCGAGAGGTTTCCGCTTCCCGCTTTGATCAATACATCACGTATTTGTCGTATCAGAGTATCGTTGAAAATCTTTTCGCATCCCTCAGAAGGCGATGTCGGCAAAAACATTCCTGCGACAGCGACGGCGACGATAGCAGCGGCAACGACCGGCATACCGTTAAAGCCTATTACCGCAGCACTACCGATAAGTCCTGTAAAATAAAGTCCCGCTTGTCTATTGTTGAAGCGAGAGAATAAATTCATCATAGTCCACTCCCTTATCATTGAGTATTTTTTCTAATAAACGTTGTGAGCCGTTCATACCGTTTTTGTGTTCTTCTAAAAGCAGCTGTGTATACAGTGAGGGGATGATTTCCATAGCCTTTTGACTTGGTTTTCTCCGGACGGAATGAAAATCACGAATCATCCCTTTTTCATCCAATGTTGCCGTTGCGTTTGCAAAAACCCAGTAATAAGAGCCGTCTTTGCAAAGATTTTTTACATAGGCGAATATCTCTTCTTTGTTTTGTATACGTTCCCATAACAATTTAAAAACCACTTTAGGCATATCAGGATGTCTGAGAATTGAGTGCGGAGAGCCGATCAGTTCATCTTCTTCGTAACCGGATATCTTAATAAAGTATTTATTGCCGTAAATGATTTTGCCGCTCTTATCCGTTTTCGATACGATAAAATCGGAAGCGTTTAGTCTCTTTTCATTTTGATTCGGTGTCGGTTTCTGCATAAAATCCTCCTATCGTTTTTTCATTCTATTCCTCCAAACCTTAAGAATAAATGACGAATTATTAAATGTGTTTAGAATATGGAAAGTGCCATTTTTAGGCGTATTTTGATGTTATTTTGAATGAATATAAAATAGTCTGAAATTGTTTTGTGTTTTTGATTGTTAATTGAAAAACTTAAATTAATAGTTTCAATAATTTATTATTTTATGCATGTTGAAGAGATATAAACAGTTTAGATTTGTTCAAATAATCGATAATGATTCTTGCCGGAATTTTTTGCCGTATACATTGCTTTATCAGCCTGACGCAACATTTCATCTGCATTCTCGGCATTGTCGTCGGGATAAATACTGATTCCGATACTTGCCCCGATGGTAAGAGATAGATTATTGATAGCATATGTTTCGTTTAAACTTCGGATAATGTGATTGGCTATTTTCGTAATAGTGAGATTGTTCTGAACACCGGAAAGCAAGATGACAAATTCATCACCTCCCAAACGCGCTACTCTATCGCTTTGTCTGATAGAGTTTGTCAGTCTCAAAGCAACACTTTTGAGCAGTAAATCTCCTATGTCATGTCCGTAACGATCGTTAATTATTTTAAAACCGTCAAGATCTAAAAACAAAACAGCTATCACCGTATGATTCTCTTTAGCTTTATCGAGAGCCTGTGATAATATTTCCATTAACAGTTTTCGATTCGGTAAACCGGTCAAAGAGTCCGCACGTGCTTCATTTTCGAGCATATCTACGGGCTGTGTGATGGAGTTAGCTATTTTGAGCGAAGCGACTAAACCGAACAGCAATAAAACAAATGAGGTGATAATAATACTGTTTCGGATCGCTTCCAAGGGTTTCAATGCTTCTTTATAGTCGATTTTCGCAACCAGGCCCCAATCGGTACTCGGAATGTATCTCCATGCGGCAAGAATTTTTTCTCCTCGATAGTCGATCGATACGCCGTCTCCGATGTTTCCCATCGTGCCCATGATCACCGGTCTTGCTATGGTGCCGTTGATTTTGACTTTCCTCTTCATCCCCGCATTCGGATCGTGTCGTAGCGGATTTAAAAATACGATTTCATTTCCCAGACGTTTTCCGAGGAGTGTTTCTCCGGTTAGACCAAGACCTGTGTAGTCTTGAATTTCATTAAAAAACGTATCTGCTGAAAACTCCGCAACAATGACTCCTAGAAGCTGATGATTCGAATCTAAAATAGGAGACGATGCATAAAATATATAGGTACTTTTCATCGGTATACCTACCATTTTAGACCGGTAGATATCGGAAAAATTGAGAGATATTTTTCCTTTTTCAAAAGCATTAATACAATACGAATTAGGAAAAAAATGGACATTTTTATCGGTTGAAGCGATTAGATTGCCTTTCGGATCAAAAATGTAAATATTGTTGATCTCGTTGTCGTAAACATACTCGTTCAGCTGTTCTCGAAATAGCTGCTCAAAATGGATGTCACCGATTGAATCAAAAGTCAAAAAATACTTAGTGTAGGGAGAATTTTGAATTAGATGCATATCGTTTGTTATCTCTTTGTAATAACTGTCTATTTGAAGGGATTTGAGTTTCGCTATCGCCTGTAGGTGAGAAAGCTGAGAAGAGATAATTTGCTGCTTAATATTATGATAGCTGTATAGTGCAATAAGGAGCATGGGCATAAATGTAAAAAATAAAAATAGCCATAGCAGTTTTACTTTAAGCAATTTGGCATGTATATTCATTTTCTTCCACCCGGTGAAATAAACCATTATACATAAAATTATGTTTTTAGATGCGCTAGATAAAAAAAGAGGAGTTTAAAGTGGTGACCCCAAGGGGATTCGAACCCCTATGGCCAGAATGAAAATCTGGAATCCTAACCATTAGATGATGGGGCCACTTTAAAAAAGAAAAGAAACAGGTTAAACCTGAGCCGAAATTATAATGATGGATTGCTGAAAAAAAGATAAAACAGTGTGAACTTCCCGAATTTTCGGGAAGAGGGGAGATTAGTCGTTGTAAAATGAGCGAAGTGCGCGGATGATAACGGCATTTTTAGAGATGCTTTCCGCTTTTGCATTGTCGTCAACCAGCTCATATACGTCAAGCGGCAATGAAATAGAGAATGTCTTAGTTTCAATTTTTTTACGTTTAGATACGAGGCTGGTAATGTTTTGTAGCATTTCCAGAATTTTTTTCGTATCGATAGGTTTTTGGATGAAGCTATTAACTCCAACTTCGATTGATTTAGAGATTTTTTGGATATCGTTGCTTGCAGAAATCACGATAATGATTTGGGATGGATTAATAGTGCGGATACGTCGTGCAAGTTCGATACCGTCGATTTCCGGCATAATGATATCAACAAATACGATATCCGGATTTACTTTTTCGTACATACGTAATGCTTCGGCACCGTTATAGGCAGAAGTAACGTCTGCAAAAAAGTTTTTAAAAGTCGAGCTAAGCAAGTCATTTGCAACTACTTCATCCTCAACAACCATTGCTGTTAATTTTTTTGTTTGCTCTGTGAGCTGAATCAAATCGACATTTGATGACATTGTGTATCCTTTTGGTGATATGTTAAAAAATAACATTGTGGTTAATTGTTGTAATTATAAGAAATATTTTTTAGCTTAAGCTTAAAAAAAATAACTCGAATAAAGTATGAACTAAAAAGATTTTTGCTATGAGAGCGTTTGATTCACGAAGAGTATTTTTTAAACTGCTCCAGCCACTCACGGTTGGACTCGTTTGTAGTTTCCTGCTGGCGCAATATGGAATCAATTATTCCGAGTAATGTTTTACGGTCTAAGAACTCCATTAAAGATGGATCTATATAGGTTTCTTTAACACCCTCGTAACGGTTAAGAAGAGTTTGAATGTCGTTTATAAGCTGTTCTTTTGTCGATTCCATAATCGAATATTATCGTCTCGCTACTGAATATTTTATTTTGATGATGACAAAGCGATGAGACAGCTTTTTTATAATTCGAACGGGAATCGTGTTTCGACACAATAATTTTAGACATCGGAGTAGTTGCCGTTTATGCTTACCAATATAAATAATGCGCTTTTATCAAAAAATATTACATGCGAATATCAAGCTGTAATCCAATGCGGTGATCGAAGAAGTTATTATTATGAGGCGTTGGCACGTCAACGTATAGGTTTTGAAAAATCGGAGACACTATTCAATGCTATAAAATGGATTACGAACGGAAAAATATTGGGACATTTAACTCAAAGCATTTTTTGGCAGACATATAAAACATTCGCACACCGCGAAGAGGATTTTGCTTTAAACATTCCGGTTCATGTCTTTTTGGATAAATATTCTTATCACAGTATTGAATCTATGATTAGGAATATGGATATAGGAAAACGCGTTATTTTTGAAATCGTTATAGAAGAGTGGATCGAACATCTGGCACTGATATCGCCGCTGATACAAAAATTGAAAGAATACGGCGTGCGATTTGCCGTCGACGGTTTCGGAAGCGGCAAGATGATGTTTCATGATCTCAAATTGCTTCATATCGATATAATCAAGGTAGAAGGGATCCTTTTCAAAAGCTGGATCGAATTGCAATGGGGCGAAACAGTTGTCGGACAAATCGTCGAATTTGCCCGTATGCATAATATGACTACTATAGCCAAAGAAATCGATTCTCCGTTCGCATATCAAAAGGCTTATCAAATGGGGATGGATTGCATGCAGGGATTTTATATCCACCGTCCGTGCGAATTATAAATATTTTGTGAATATATATCCTACATTTCGGACGTTTTCAATTTCAATATTGAGTTTTTTACGCAGCTTCAATATCGTATTTCTCAACGTTCCTTCGTTGATATCGTCAGGACAGTTCCATAGATGTTCGAAAAACGTTTCTCTCGAAACGACACATCGAAAGTTTTTAATCAAAAGGCCCAAGACAATTCTTTCATAATGGGAGAGCAAAAGCATTTCGCCGTTATACATGATCATTCCATCGTTTGCAACGGTAAATGGGTGACTTTTTGCAGATTGTTGATGGTCGGGAAAATGATTTTTGACAATCATGAAAGCAGCGATAAGGTTTTCTTCGGAAATCGGCTTGATAAGATAAGACAGAGGTTTCAGATCAGTTGCTTCCTGAATAGTATCCATATCTTTGTATGCGGTCAAAAACAAAAAGGGAATTTCTTTCGTCTTTAAATAACGGGCGACATCAATTCCATGTTGCGCACCTCTGAGATTGATATCGACGATAGCACAGTCGATATCGAGCGTATCGATCAGCTTTGTCGCGTCATCGTAACTCTGGGCAATCCCGAGAATCTCAATGTTTTGCGCTTGCACAACGTCGGCAATAAATTGAGCAACCAGCCATTCGTCTTCAACAATCAACAACCGCATTAATAGCTTTCGTCACTGAAAAAATGGAGTTCGACGTGATCGTGTAAAACGATGATTTCACCTTTCATTTGCTTAATAAATTCCTTTATCATTGGCCAACCCAATTTCGGAAGGCCGAATATGGATACAGCGCTATTCTCAAACGT
>NZ_CALDDG010000140.1 GCF_937936435.1 uncultured Sulfuricurvum sp.
TTCGAAGGATTTCATCAACCGCACGATCGATTCGGCTGACAAAAACACTAATCACCGTGTCCACACTCGCTTTTTTTGAAGCTTTGGCAAACGCTTCGGCACATTTTAATGCTTGATCAACAGAAAATACTAACGTCGCATTGACGGCAATCCCCTCTGAAGCCAAGGCTTCCATTGCCTGATATCCTGCCTCTGTTGCAGGTACTTTGATCATGACATTGGGACGACCGATGCTGCGATGCAATCGTATTCCCTCGGCAATCGTTCCTCCAGCGTCATCACATAAGTATGGATCGACTTCGATACTCACATATCCGTCATCACCTGCATCGTAAAGAGGTCTTAATATGTCCGCAGCCTTTTGAATATCGTACATTGCCACCGCTTCGTATTTTTCTTTAGGAGAGAGATTTCCCAACATTGATAACTGCTCTTTATATGCCGGTGAGGTTAGAATAGCATTTTTAAAGATAGCCGGATTAGACGTTGCCCCGTTCACAATCCCTTTATCAATTAATATTTTAAACTCTCTCTCCAAAAACGTCCGTTCGATAAAATCAGCCCAAAGGGCGAAGCGGGCTTCCGCTATATACATACTATCTCCATGCTAAAAAGTATAACTATTATGCCAAAAAAAAATTAAAAATAGAGGTTAATTCCAACGGTAAAGCGATCTTCTCCATATACCTGCTTTACCGATTCATAACGCAACGACAACGCCCCTCTCGAATTCCATCCCCACTGATTTGTCATCGTCAAACGGCTTCGATCCTTACCATCGATGTAAAAAATATCTCCCGCTTCAAGATGGGTTTTAAACCGATTTCCCCAATTCACGACCAATCCGCCGCTCACTCCCAATCCGGCATCGGACGCAAATCCTGCACGCACTTCCGGTTCACTTAAAAGATAGCCGAAAATCCGTTCATTGCCGATCGATACTCCTGCCCCGACACGTGCGACGAAACTGAGAGTGTCATTCCCGTACTCACGGTCCCATCCTGTTTTCATTCTCCATGAAAACGGTTTAAAAAAATGGCTTACGGGAGCTAATGACGCCAGTGAAAGTATTGTCAAATTTTCAATATGAATTTTATGGCGATCAATTCCGACAGATGCATCAAAAAATTCGATCTGGGCACCGGCAAGATGTCCCGTATCGTCTTCATCCAAATCATGGTATGCCGGTCTCCATCCAATCAGCAAAGGGGAACGGTGATCATACCATCCTTGTTGCACACTGACTCGGGCAGAACGGTGTGCACTGTCAGGATTTGCCTTTAAGCGGATCGGAATATCTACCCCTTCTCCCAAAACGGCACGCGCACTCAACAATCGATGATAACGCTTTGTATACTGCTCCTTGCCTATCTTGCCCTCAATAAAATCGTATTCTACCAGTTCAGCCGCAGCTTCTAGAATGTATCGGCGCTCTTGTTCCGTTAATCCCGACATATTAATATCTGTCTCACCGTTTCGAAGTGACTGAGTAATACGTATTCCTGCCGAAGATAATCGTTCTTCATAAGCCAAAATTTTAGTCCGTTTTGAAGGGCGGAAGTGTTTTTGGGCCACCAAAGACTCTTCTTCGAAAGCTCGAACTGTCTCAGGCGGGATGACGTAATAGAAGAAATGATCCCGTAAATGGACGCTCGGGCGGGCAACTTCCGTAAGCCAAAGCATATTGTAGGAGCAATTTTCATCAAAAAAATAGTACCACGAATTCATATGCTGCAATTCCCAGATATGGCGTACCATCGCCATCACCTCATCATGTGTGAGATTCAGATCGTATTCCCATACATCCCGAGATTCGGAATCTCGATACTCTTTGAGTTTTTCGTAATATGGTAGCATAGAGTAAAATCCGTAATAGCCCCCGGTTATTCCTTTATAGGCAAACAAAAATCCATTTTGATCTTCGGTTTGCGCCGCATAATTGATTGCATAGGACATCAGCTTTGATTCCATTGATGAATCGATACGCAAAAAGGTATGCCCGAACATCGACGCCGGAGAGTTGATGTGCGCACTCGGAAATACCAGCGTCACTTTTTGGGGATCAAGTTTTTCCAACAATGTCTCATACTCATGACATTCACCTGTGCCGAATGAAGTGTTAAGCTCTTTTTCCAGCCATGCACGCCGTGCCGGAAAACGGCAAAATACACTTCCGTCGCTTCGGTTATTATCTTCTGAAAAATATCGGATTGTCGCATCTAATTCAGCGGAAAGATTCGTTTTGCCCTCACTGGCTAAAAAAAAGCGATCATCGTCGATTTCACTCTCCTCTTTGGGAGCATGCATCAACAAATGCCAATAACGAGATTCGGAAAGCTTCTGAATGTGTGCTTGTGCAGTCAGTTCATCGGTCGATGTCGCATAGACCGCTAAACTCAATACACATAATAAAAAAAGAACCGGCAATCAATCACCTTTTTATGCCTTTTCCGGCAAACTTTTTAATCCGTCTTCCTAGCTTCAAAGGGGATATCCCCCTCGAAGATCATCATAGTTACCCTGCGATAGTAGAAACGTTATCCAATACCGTTGCCATGTCTACTTTTTCACTGCTGTAAATAGCATTGTAGTTAGCTTGCAAGGCAGATGCGAATGCCGCTTTATCTTCAACGTTCAATAATTCCGCCAATGTTGAAACGCTCTCACCCTGTCCGATCGCAATTTCACGAGAAAGTTGATCCATATTTGATGCTACGAACTCCGCTGCACGCTCATTCATAACGAATTTTGCTTTTTTACATCCTGATGTTCCTGATGTAATACCGAACGTTTGGTTAGCAGATGTTCCGTTTGTCGTTGCTTGAAGTGCCAACATCACCGCAGAACTGTCATCTTTAATGATTTGTGAACCGAGACCACACCCTGTTTGATTGTTGACGGTAGCAAAACCCGCTGTGCTCAATGCTGCAACAGCAACGACGCTCATCAAAACTTTTTTCATAAAAACCCCTTTTTTAATAAGAATTAACGGAGAGTATAGGGAAGATTCGCTTAAAAAATTCTCATATCCAACAATTTTCTAGTGAAATGTCCTCGCAAGAAACATTCAATCGCTTTAAAAATTCTTTTCTGGATACTTCTTTCGCACCGAGACTTTTTAAATGTGCCGTCGGAACCTGACAGTCGATAAAATCATATCCCCATTCTTGTAGATGATCTACCAAAACGGCAAAAGCGACTTTGGAGGCATTCGATACCTTTGCAAACATCGATTCGCCGCAAAAGACCCCCCCGATGCTTACACCGTATAAGCCTCCGACCAAAGTACCTTCCTGATAGGCTTCAACGCTATGCGCATGTCCGAGAGTATGCAACACTTCATATGCTTCAATCATTTCAGGGACGATCCAACTCCCTTTTTGCCCTTTACGGGGGGCCATAGAGCATTCCCTAACAACCTGCGCGAAATTAGTGTCGAAGCGAATTTCAAAATGGGCCATATTTTTACGCAAAGAACGGCTTAGTTTAAAATCATCCAATTCCAATATCAATCTCGGGTCAGGCGACCACCATAATATCGGGTCATTTGCACTATACCATGGAAAGATTCCCATCCGGTATGCCAGCATCAGCCTTGAGGGAGATAAATCTCCGCCAAATGCCACCAATCCCTCCTCCGAAGCTAATGAGGGATCGGGAAATGAGAGATGATGAGGAAGTTTGGGAATCATACTGCGAAGTTAAAAATCAGCCGATCCGTATAATCGACCGATACTTTTCCTCCCTGAGTCAAACGTCCGAACAATATTTCATCGACCAACGGATCTTTGAGCTTATCGGAAATGACTCTTCCCAGCGGACGTGCCCCCATGTTTTTGTCGTATCCGATTTTCGCGATATAGGCTTTTGCGGCATCGGTCAATGCGACAGCAACTTTTTTAGGTTTCAGCTGTACATTAAGCTCTTTTATAAATTTATCGACGATCCCTTCGACAACGCTCATCGGCAACGCTCCGAATTCGACAACACTGTCGAGTCGATTGCGAAATTCAGGGGTAAAAAAGGCTTTCATCGCCTCATGCCGTGATATCGAACTGTCGGCATTGAATCCCATGACGTTGCGTTCCGTCGCACCGATATTAGACGTCATGATCAAAATCACATTGGAGAAGTTGGCTTTATATCCCGTATTGTCCGTCAATGTGGCATTGTCCATCACCTGTAACAATACATTTATCAAATCGGGATGCGCTTTTTCGATTTCATCGAGAAGCAGTACCATATACGGATGTTTTCGAACCGTCTCGACCAGCATTCCCCCCTGCTCGAACCCGACATATCCGGGAGGTGCACCGATCAATCGGCTTAGCGCATGTTTTTCCATGTATTCGGACATATCAAAACGCTCGAAGTATATTCCCAAGCTTTCCGCCAACGATTTTGCCAATTCTGTTTTTCCGACACCGGTAGGGCCTGAAAACAAAAAAGATGCAATCGGCTTATGCGAAGCACCAAGTCCGGCATACGAGCGTTTGATCGATTTAACAACCTGTGAGACCGCATGATCTTGTCCGATAACAAGCTGTTGAAGGTCCGTTTCGAGAGAAGAGAGTTTTTCACGCGAATCCTCTCCCATTTTCGACGTAGGAATACCTGTCATTTTAGAGATAATCGTTTCGATATCGAGTGGCGTAATGGTCGTACGCTTATGTTTTTTCAGATGAAACGAGGCTCCTGCTTCATCGATTAAATCGATGGCGACATCCGGCAAAAATCGATCCGTTATATATTTTTTGGAAAGTTCGACTGCCGAACGCAACGCTTTATCCGTATACTTAACCCCGTGATGTTTTTCATACCGTTCCCGCAGACCTTTAAGGATTAAGAAACTCTCTTCTTCCGAAGGTTCTCCGACGTCAATGCGGGCGAAACGGCGGCTTAGTGCACGGTCTTTTTCGAAAACCGACCGGTATTCTGCATGTGTTGTCGCACCCATACATTTGATCGCTCCGGATGCCAATGCCGGTTTGAGTTGATTGGAAGCATCCATACTTCCACCCCCCACAGCACCCGCACCCACTATTGTATGAATTTCATCGATAAATAAAATCGTATTGCTCTCTTCCTGCGCTTCATCCATAACCGCTTTGAGCCGCTTTTCGAAATCACCTCGGTATTTTGTTCCGGCGAGCATCGCCCCAAGATCCAGTGCAAATAAACGGGCATCTTTCAAAAGGGCTGGGACTTCACCCGCAACAATACGCAACGCCAATCCCTCGGCGATTGCCGTTTTACCGACACCCGGTTCTCCGATTAAGAGCGGATTGTTTTTCTTTCTACGGCAGAGAGTCTGAATCGTGCGTTCGATTTCATTTACGCGGCCGATTACCGGATCGATTTTTCCTTGACGCACCTGAGCGATCAAATCGATAGCGTATTTATCTAACGCCCCTTCACCCCGGCTCTCTTCAGACGCCATGTCGATACTTCGGTGAGAAATCGCTTCGAGTACGTCCACACGGCTGATTCCGTACTCTTCGAGTAACATACATGCGTAAGTGTGGTGTTCTTCATACACGGCAGCAATTAGATCGCCGACATCGGCATACTCTTTTTGCGCACTTCGTACATGATGCATCATACCGTCAATCATCCGCGCCAATGCAACGGTTTCGAAAGGTTCTTGTTCGACGTCATCGGGCAACGGTTCCATCGTCTGCATCAGATATGCTCCGAGAGCTTCACGGATACGTTCCACATCCGCACCGCAAGTTCGGATAATTGCTTCTCCATCCGGGGAGTTAAGCAAAGAGAGCATAACATGCTCAATCGTTAGATATTCATGACGCTGATGCTTTGCAAACGTTACCGCTTTTTGGAAAATGGCGTTGAGTTCCGTACTTACCATACTTATGCTTCCTCCATGATCGCTTTTAAGGGAAACCCGTTTTCCCTTGCCGTACTGCTCACCTGATGTACTTTCGTTTCAGCGACTTCAAACGGATAAACGCCGCAAAGCCCCCGTCCTTTTTGATGTACTTCAATCATAATACGATGGGCATCCTGAAAATTACGACGAAAAATTTTGATCAGAATGTCGACGACAAAATCCATCGATGTGTAATCATCGTTGAGCAAAAAGACATTATACTGCTTCGGATGACCTACCGTAATATCCAAATCAGTTGAGTGCTCGTGTTTTGTAGCCATTTTGTACTATATCCAATATTGTTAAATGTTTGCTGCATTCAGAAAGTCATCGATAATTGCTTCAGCACTTTCCAAGCCGATGGAAATCCGTATAAGCCCTGGAGTAATTCCCAAGAATTCTTTCGTTTGCTCGTCAAAATCCCGATAGATCGTTGATGCCATATGCAAACCGAGTGTCCGACTGTCCCCGATATTAGCGGTAATCGTTACCAGCTTCGAACGGTTTAAAAATTCGAACGCTTTCTCTTTAGAACCCATATCAATCGTAAACAATGTTCCGCATCCATTTGCAAATTGCGTTCGATACCGCTCATGTTGGGGATGGTTTGTAAGAGAAGGATGATTGATCTGCAATCCATTTTCAGACAATGCTTTTACGACCTTTTCCACTGTCGCCACGATCCGATCCATTCGTAACGGCAATGTCTCGAGTCCTAGCATCGTTATATAGCTTCCAAATCCGTTAGCACTCATCCCGAAATCGCGTAAAGCCCGTTTTTTGGCATTGGCGATCAGGGCCATAGTTCCCATCTTTTTGATAAAAGGGTGCACATCGTTATACCGTTCCCCTTTAAACTTATCCTCTCCTTCTGAAATAGCCCGCATGATCACGGCTCCCCCCAATGCGGACGCATTCCCGGAAATGATTTTCGTCGTCGAATAAACAACCATATCGGCTCCCATCGCTATCGGCGCTACGCTTAAGGGAGTAATAGTATTGTCAACGATGAATGCAACGCCATTTCGGTTTGCAATCTCAGCAATACGGCGAATATCCGGAAGACGCATATTCGGATTGCCGACACTTTCCAAAAAGATGATTTTGGTCGCTGTATTGATAGCCCTTTCGATTGCGTCAAACTCCTCAACGTCAAAAAAATGGGTAGTGATTCCGAAGCGGACCAAGGTTTCCGAGAAATAAGAGTATGTGCCTCCAAAAAGCCCTCCGATACTGATAATTTCATCGCCGGCCTTCAACAAACTCAAAGTTGCCATTGCAACGGCACCCATCCCTGTAGATGCCGCAATCGCTCCTACTCCGTTATCGATGGAGGCCAAAATCTGTTCCAATTGAGCCGATGTAGGATTCCCCATACGTGCATAAAGCGGCTTTTTAATCGAACCGTCAAATATACCCTCTCCCGTCTCACTGTTTCCATAACCGAATGAAGCGGAATTGACCATTACTGGACTGACCGGACCTTCCTTCTTACCGACTTGCTGTACAATGCGGGTTGTAAACTCTTCAAAGCGATTCATCATCTAACCTATATTAAAATTAAGCAATTATAACCAAAAAGGGGATACCCTTGTCCAAACGTATATTTATAAGTGCAACAAATACCGATATCGGAAAAACCTACACTTCAAAATTGCTTATTGCAGCCTTTTCCCGCTTAGGACTGCGGGTAGGTGTTTATAAACCGATTGAAACCGGAGTCACTGCTCTACCGGTGGATGGAAGTACTCTTTTTGAAACAGCCCGCCAATATAATCCGTCATTAGAAGTATTGGATATCCATGATATCGTCACCTTGCAGTTTCCTCTTCCCGCATCCCCGTTCGTTGCCAATGAAGGCAAACCCATCGATTTGTCTAGTTTTGATGCTGCATTGCATAAGATTGAAGCGTTATGCGATATTCTTATTATCGAAGGTGCCGGAGGGCTATTTGTCCCTATCGACGATCAGCACATGATGATCGATCTTCCACGCTATTTTAATGCCGTTACGTTTTTAATCTCACACTGCAATCTCGGCTGTATTAACGATACATTATTAAGTCTGCATGCTTTGGATACTCATAAACTTCCCTATCTTTGGGGGCTGAACTGCAAAGACAACGATCACGGTTTCGAGACAACTTCATTGCCTTATTACCAACATCGGTTTCAAAATTTTTATCGAATAAACCGTGACATCGATGCCATTGCCAAAGCACTTTTGGATACAATTTCGTGAAAGAATAAGGAGAAACCATGCGCCATTTGATTCGGACTGACGATTTTACTACCGAACAAATCCTAAATGTTTTAGGAGATGCAGAACACTATCTCCAAGGGCAATTCGACCCTTTACTCAAAGAAAAGATTATTATCACCCTCTTTTTTGAAAACTCTACGCGCACCAAAAGCTCTTTTGAGATCGCCGCTAAGCGTCTAGGTGCCGAAGTCGTCCATCTGGATGTCCAAAAAAGTTCTACCAAAAAAGGGGAAAGTCTGGTCGATACGGCTGCCAATCTGGATGCTATGGGACCGCATGCGATGATCGTACGTCATGCCCACGCCGGTGTTCCTAATATTCTGGCACAACACACCAATGCTTCTATCATCAATGCCGGAGACGGAGCGCATGCGCATCCAACCCAGGCTCTCTTGGATCTATTTACCCTGAAGCGCCATTTCGGAGACGTCAAAGGGAAAAAAATAGCTATTATCGGTGATATAAAAAACTCCCGTGTTGCTAATAGCAATATTGAATTATTGACACGTTTCGGAATGGACATTACTCTCGTAGCACCGCCTCATTTCCTTCCGGACAGTCATCTTAAAACAACCCATAGTATTCGCGACGTCATCGATAATGTCGATGCAATTATGAGTTTACGGACACAAACCGAACGTCACTCACACCAAACCTACGGTTCTCTAAAAGACTATGCCAGCGATTTTTGTGTTACGCATGAACTTATACAGGATAAGGATATCATTATCCTCCATCCGGGACCGGTACACCGTAATATCGATATCGATGACACCGTTCTCAAAGATTCTCGCTGCAAAGTGCTTGAACAGGTAAGAAATGGTGTAGCTATCCGCATGGCTGTCTTGAAAGCTCTTATTACCTGATGTTCGACCGCTTAAATTCTTTGATTTCGAAAGGCTCGCCTTGCTTTTTTTATACTGATTTTCAAGGTGAAAAGCTATTTTGCTGCCCATTTGAAGAATTGGAAAAACACGATATCGAATTTTCGTTCGAAAATCAGATACCCTCTACCAATGTACCCCATAAACCGATCTATACTCCTGTCACTACTGCATCTTACCATCAAAAATTTAAAGCCGTTCAAGAAGAAATACGTAATGGCAATACCTATTTACTGAATCTGACACAACCCTCTTTTATTCAATCAAAATACACATTAAAAGAGATTTATTTGATGGCACATGCACCCTATAAACTAAGAGTAAAAGATGAATTTGTTTGTTTTTCTCCTGAAGCGTTCATTACGATTGAAGACAACACCATTCATACCTATCCCATGAAAGGGACCATAGATGCATCTATCCCTAATGCCGTACAAAACATCCTAGAAAATCAGAAAGAGTTGGCTGAACACACGATGATCGTCGATCTGCTTCGTAATGACTTGGGAATGGTAGCAGACGGCATAAAAGTGGAAAAGTTTCGTTTTATTACAACGATCGAAACCGGAGAGAAGAAACTGTATCAAGTCAGCTCACATATCAGCGGGAAACTAAACTATGATTGGAAACAAAAAATCGGAGAGATACTTAAAGCGCTTCTTCCGGCGGGTAGTATAAGCGGAACACCCAAAAAAATGACTGTTAATCTCATTCACAGAATAGAAGATTATGACAGAGGAGCTTTTACGGGCATATTCGGTTATTTTGATGGTAAAAACCTCTACAGTGCCGTTGCAATACGTTTTATAGAAAAGAAGAATAGCGACTTAATCTATAAAAGCGGTGGCGGTATTACGGCTGACAGCAATTGGGAAGATGAGTACCGAGAAATGATCGATAAGATTTACATACCCTAACGAACACTAACCTGTGATTTTAATTTAGCGACGGTTTTAGGGCCTATACCTTTGACATTCACCAACTCATTGATATTTTTGAATCCGCCATGTGCTTTACGATATTTGATAATTTCCTGAGCTTTGGTCGGACCAATTCCGTTAATCGTCTGAAGCTGTGCAGAGTTTGCTTTATTAATATTAACTACACCAAATGCAAATGAAAAAAATAACATAAGAGCAAAAATAAGTCTAACCATATTAAACCTTTTAAAATTAATATTATCAATTTTAGCAATTTTAATTGTTTATGTCAATAACATTGGCAAAAAGATAAAGTGATTTTCCCGTAAAACAGAAATGATAGTATTTTTTGTATTTTTGTTGTTGGAACAG
>NZ_CALDDG010000141.1 GCF_937936435.1 uncultured Sulfuricurvum sp.
TCTTGCCTTAACTCAAGGCCTATCAGCGTTTGTGGACGGGAATTATAGGGGAAAAAACAAAAGAAGTCAAGAGGTTTCCAAAAGAAATTGTAAATATTTCACATTTTGCCATATTCTTATGGATTAATATACCGCACAGATACATATCCTGTATCTGGTCGTATTGTAATCGTCGCATTACCATCTGCTTTATGCTGCAATGTAATATTGCAATCAGTTGTCAACAGATATTGATTTAAAGTTGTTCCACTAGTTACATAATAGTTTGGACGCCCCATAGAATCAAAAGACATTTCTCCCACTCCTCCACCTTGCATACAATTTGCAGAAAATATTACATTTATAATCCCAAAGTTTTTTGTTAAATTAGTAACATTTCCATCATGATCAAGTAGATAACCTGTTAGTGGGTCTCTAGCCGTCTCATTTATATCTGAATTTCCAAGATGGTCTGTATCTGCATAAATTTCATAATATATTTCTAACGGGCTGTTAAACTTTTTAAATTCCATTTGCCAGTTTTCACGATACCAAAATTGATCTGTCGGATCATATTTATCATCCATCATTGCCAAATGCTGTGTGTAGCGGATATCTCTTGCTACTTGTTCCGCAGCTTGTTGAAGCGGATTCGTCGTAAAATTCGGCATTGCAAGTACAGCGAGGATACCGATTACGATAATGACAAAAACTAATTCCAGCATCGTAAAAGCAAAGCGTTTCATCAAATTAAAGCCTTACACACAAATTTCATTAAAAACCATTATAACGAAAAAAGAACAAAGATCTTGCATCAAGGGAAAGTACCCCCATTATGGGGTACTGAAGAAAAGGAAGATTAAATTTCGTCTGCGAGTTCGACGTTGTAAAGGATATCGTCTGTCGGATGGCGATACATCGGCATACCGAGACGTTTTTCATCCAAAATGTGCCCGATAAATCCGATAGAGCGGCCGACAACGAAGAAGGCGTTCAATGCCCCCGCTTCGATGAAGCCGTCGATCTCCTCTTCAGAGTATCCGAGTGCACGCCACATATCAACCATCAAGATACCGATTGTGCCGTCAACGTTCAAGATAAGATTGTCTTTTTTAGACGTTGTCAATTTTTCAACTTCTAGAGCAAAATCAAGCAACGGAGTAGCCGGGAAATGCTCAGCCGCATATTTTTTCAATCCCGATACACGAAGATCTGGGTTACGAACCGATTTGATACGGTGACCGATACCGGAGATGGTTTTACCCTCTTTTTTCATATAATCGATAAATTCAGCCGGACTCATTCCGCGATCGTTCGCGTATTTAAAATATTTTGCCGCATCATCGATCGCTCCGCCGAAACGCGGTCCGATAGTAAGCAAACCGGTTACCAATGAACTGATAACGTCTTTACCCGCACGTGCAGTAACTTTTGCATTGTGTGCACCTGATACGGCTGGACCGTGGTCTGCAACGGTTTTGATAACGGTTTCAAGATAATCGGTTGCCCATTTCGGATAACGTTTTTTGAACCAAAGCAATGAAATAACATCACCGATTCCAAAACCGGTTTCCGGAGTTGCAACCGAGCTGATCGGATAACCCGCATAGGTCGCTTCGTCACCGCGATCATCAGAGATCGTACAGATGAACTCTTTTTTACGGCGTACTTTCGGCACCATACGAAGCTCAGGCTCTGCGATTTCACCGATAATACCCTCACTACGAAGTTTTCCATAAACCTCAGCAATTTTCTGAGGAAGATCGTTAAAACTTGCAGGAACATAGATGCCCGCTGCTGCCATCGCTTCATTTTTCGCTGCCGCTGTCTCTGCATCTGCGTTTGCCGAAGCACCCGCGTGGCCGAATTGAACACCTGAACTAAAATGTTTAGCGATTGTTCCGATACACCATGCAATAATCGGTTTTTTGATTTTGCCTGATTTTACCGCTTCGATTACTTTGTACTCTTCAGTACCGCCGACTTCCCCGAGAAGAACCATGTATTTAACTTCAGGATTACTCTCCATACGAAGAAGGTTATCGATAAATACCGATCCAACAAAACGGTCACCACCGATAGCCACACCCTCTGCGATACCGTCGGCATTGATGCTGATGATGTTTGAAAGTTCATTGAACAAACCGCCTGAACGGGTTACAAGTCCGCATGAACCCGCACGGTGCAATTTCGAGTTGATGATATTTTCGATCGTTCCGCCGACGTTAGCGATTTTGAATCCGCCCGGAGCGATACCGCCGACCGTTGCCGGTCCGATAACGATAACACCCGCGTCACGTGCCTGCTGATTCATTTTACGAGCCAAACGCTCAGGAATCCCCTCTGCCGTAACCATAATAGTTTTGAATTGACCTTTGATAGCGATCGCTTCCATAGTAACGTCGTACGCTGTACGAAATGATCCAAAGTTCAAGAGAACATCTGCATTAGGAAACGCTGCCGCTGCATCCGTCGTATTGCGGAAAACAGGAACCATAATCTCGTCCGGACCATAGAAAAATTTCTCAAATTTGTTCCCTGAAGTCGGAGCAACGATTGCTGCGACAGAGGGTTTTGAGCGATTAATGACATAGTCATAATCCAACATACGTTGGATAGCGCTCGCGTTGTTGTTCCAAAAAATTGCTTGTGTATCTTTGGTAAATAAAGCACCCATATTTTTCTCCTTACTTCTCTAGAGCCATACGTACGATATCCGTTACGTGTGTTTCCGGCCCATAAACTTCGATATAGAGACCCAAACGGTCTGCCGCTTCTTTGATATCTTTTAGACCTTTTTCATAGTTCGGCCCGCCGCGGCGTACGTAGATACGTGTTCCGACCGCTTTCATTTTGTCTGCATAGGTTTCAAACGATTGGATAATTCCGGTAAAGGTTTTCGCGACATCGGTAAAGTTTGCAATCGCACCGCCGATGATCAAAATTTTATCGCGACCTTTCGGATCTTTGTGACGCGTCATCAAATCCAAAACCGTATCGGCATAGAACTTCGTTTCACCCGTTGTCGGTCCGCCTGAATACTCACCGTAGTTTGCAAGATCAGCAACGTTTCCTGATAAGTCCGCAATGGTATCGGCATAAACAACCGATGCTCCGCCGCCTGCAACCATTGTCCAGATACGTCCCATCGGATTTAAGATCGTAAGTTTTAATGAAGCACCCGATTTTGAATCCGCTTCTGCGATCGCTTTTTCTTCAGGAGATTGATCTTCCATACCGAATGCCGTCGGGAATTCCGCACCGCACCATGCATCACCCATCATAAATCCGGCAGTGTCATCAAGACGCGCGACAAGATCAAGAATGTGCATATCGTTCCCGATCATAACGATCGGATTGATTTCAAGATACGCAAAATTCAAATCGCGGTAAAATTTATAAAATTGTTCTGCGAATGTGATAAAGCGCTCTTTGTTTTCCGCAGGAATTCCGGCAGGTACGTTTGCACGGATCAAATGAGCGATGTTTGCGTCATCCATAGTAATAGGAATCGTTACTTCATTAACTTTCTCTTCCCATCCCTCTTCAACTTCCATACCGCCCTCAGCCGATAGATACAGAACATCGTCCTCGCCGACTGTCGTTGCTGAGATATAGTACTCTTGGTCTTGAGAGTGCGGAGTAAACGGCTCGACAATGAAATGGGTCAGCGTACCGTGTTGACCGGAAAGGAGTGTTGTTTCATGAGCGATTTTGTCATCGATCCATTTTGCGGCATCTTCAAGCGTTACATCACCCGGTTTATTGGTTTTAAACAATACAAGATCATTTTTACCGCGTTTCCCGAAAAGCATGTCCGGTTTTGCAACCAATGCTTCTTGTTTTAACCACTCGAAACCGTGTTTTTGTGCACATGCACGCAATTCGTCACCATTAGTTACCAATACCGATTTGAATCCATAGTGAAATCCACTGAAGTATTTTTCCCAATGTTTAGAGAAAATTGCTTTACCGTCGTATTCACGAATCGCTCTTTGAGCCATTGCAACTCCTTCGAAAAATCTAATTTGAAGAAATTATATCACTTATGACCCGCTTAAATGGTTTCAGCCTCTGTTTCAGCAATGAAAGATGGGCTATTTGTTTATTTTAGTAACATATGCATTAAAAATAGGAGTATTTTTGTAACTTATTGTAACTTTTAATGCTTTCGGATTTCGCTTCTTCGTCAAATGATACATTTTGCATTGAGTAACTCCGTAAAATCGTAAGCGTAATTGTAACTTTTTATCGTTAGCATCAACGCAATATATATGATTCTCTTTTAATGCACCGGCGAGTTCTTTTACAATGTGCATCGAATATGAGAAATGACGGGTAGGATCTTTTAAAAAACGGTAGAACCACTGGTTAAAAAAAACCACTGACGCGTTGATGATCAATAAAATGAAGGCACTGTAAAACAGTAAGCGATATTTCCCCCGAAACTCCCGTAGACGAATCCGATAGGTATGTAAAAAGGTTTCGCCTGCCATCGGCAATGCCAACATCAAATACGGTGCGAACGTCTGCACTTCTACTTTTTGCCGAAATGAAAGCAATATGGAAATCACAAATGCACTCATTGCAATCATCCAAATTAAATCCCATTGTTTCGCAATCATGCGGCGGTATAAAACATAAAAAAGATACAAAAAGACTATCGGTGAAAAAATAGCCGCATAAATACCGAATGCATCTAAAAATCGGCTCTCAGGCAATCCCCCGACATGAATGCCGTAAACATATAATGAAACGATGAAACTGGCTCCTCCGACAAAACCATACCACCACTCTTTACGATACAATCCATAGATTGCCGTTGCAAAAAACAGATACGCAAAAGCCGGATCGATTCCTATATACAATGGGAAAAGTGCCAATGCATAGCGACCGAAACGCAGATATCCATACGCGAAAAGAAAGACCAGAGCAATCATCAATCCCGCATTGTCGACGATTAATGCCGCACTCGTTACCCCCGGTAAAAGCATATAAATCAGTACGATCCATATTCGGTCGTTCTTTCCGCTGACATAGAATTTTGAAATGGCATAGAGCAAAAAAACGGAGAAGAGATGCAAAACGATCATCGGTGCCCTGAGAGCATAATCGTTTTGTCCGAAAAGATGCAAGGAAAGAGTGATAATCTGCTGAAGCGGGGAAAATTCGCCGTAAAGAATTTTAGCTTCGTGATAACCGATGGAGAGCCCCTGTATCTGCCCTATTAAAATAAGGAGATTAATCCCTACCAATAGTAAGAAAAGGGGAAGTTCTCTCATAATTTTAGAAAGTTGTTAAGTATCTCATGCCCGAATTCGCTCATAATCGATTCCGGATGAAACTGGACTCCATAAATCGGCTTATCTTTGATCTGTAAGGCCATAATCTCATGATCGTCTTCACTGTAGGCGGTCGGTATGATCGTCTCCGGCAAATCTTTTTGTTCGACGATCAAAGAGTGATAACGTGTTGCCGTAAAAATCTCCGGCAATTTATCAAAGATCGGGGTATTCCCCTCTCGTATCATTTTAGATGTTTTACCGTGCATCATACGATTGGCACGTACGACGTTTCCGCCGAACGCCTGCGCAATACTCTGATGACCCAAACATATCCCCAGAATAGGTACTTTATCGGCAAAATACCGGATAACATCCAGTGTCACGCCTGCATCATCGGGAGTTGCCGGCCCGGGAGAGATAATGATTTTCTCCGGATGGAGGGCTTCAATCTCTTCCACACTCATCTCATCGTTACGGATAATCTTTAGATCCGCACCGAGTTCCAGACAATACTGAACGATGTTATAGGTAAAACTATCATAATTATCGATCATCAATATCATCGTTTTTCCTTACCATGCTTTAATTGTATTATACAGGCTATCGCGTTCAATCGGTTCAAATCCGCTGTTTTTTATCAACGCGACAAACTCGTTTAAATTGACGCCGTGAGCGCTTTTGGCTCCTGCAGCCGAATTGATCGACTCTTTTTCGATCGTTCCGTCTAGATCGTTAGCGCCAAATTCCTGCGCTACGAGAGCCAGATTGACTGTTGAGGTCACCCAATACGCTTTTAAATTCGGAACGTTGTCCAAAACAATTCGACTGATTGCCATCGTTTTGAGAATTTCATGCGCTGTAATCGGCTCTTTGACATTGAGAAAATTGTTTTCGGTTTGATAAACCAGAGGGATAAAACAGTTAAATCCTCCCGTAATATCCTGCAAATCACGTATCCGCATCATATGATCGATCCGGTGAGAGCGCTCCTCGACATGCCCAAACAGCATCGTGACGTTGGATTTCATCCCCCGTTCGTGCCATTTACGGTGAATCTCCAGCCATTGCTGCGAGTTCACTTTTCCTTTACAGATGTAATCGCGCACTTTTTCGTCAAAAATCTCAGCCCCTCCTCCAGGCATCGAATCGACACCGTTTTCAACCATCAAATCGAGAATTTCATCATAGCTTTTGTGATATTCTTCAGCCAAAAAATGGACCTCTGCCGCCGTAAGTGCTTTGATATGCAACTGAGGATGACGCTCCTTGATTTTGCGAAAAACCTGGAGATACCACTCCAAACCCGTATCGGGATTGTGGGCAGAGACAATGTGAACCTCAGATATCCCTCTGGCCACGATATCATCGGTTATCGTCACGATCTCTTCATGACTCATCGTATAAGGATTAGGATTTTTACGGCTGGCACTGTAAGCACAAAATTTACAGATATCTTTACAAATATTGGTCGGGTTAATATGGCGGTTAATATTGAAATAGGTACGTTTTCCGTGCAATTCACGCCGGCGCTCATCGGCAAGCTCGCCGAGCGTAAAAAGGTCTAAATCATACAGGGAAGTTGCCTCTTCCTGCGTTAAACGCTCACGTCGCTTTACTTTATCGATCACATTCATTGTCAAATCTTTAGATGCTAATTTGAGGCGCATTATAGCAAATGTTTTTCCCTCTGGTAGAAATAAACGGTACCCTCAGGCAATCGCATAAAAAACATCAATTTTGTCAAAAAAACATTTACGACACTAACGTAGGTTTTTTTAAGCATTATCGTCTATAATTTCGTTATATCATACAAACTATAACGAAAATGTCATACCCTGCTTAGTATAATTGTTGCATTTATCGTTACATCATAAATGATATTAAATACAAGTGCGGGTTTAATCTCGTCTTTTGTTCTTTGATAACTGAATTTGCGGCTACAACACTCCTGAAGAATCCATCGTCCGTATTTGGATTCTTCAGGGGCGTTCGCGCCCCTCGAATTTTTCAATGCCGGCTTCGTCTCCGCAGTGATAGCTGATGTCCGTATGATTCTCCTCATCCGAACACGATCTCCTGAGAAATGGAATTACCAAGAAACCTCATTTCTACAAAAGCAAAATCAGCGGTGCGACATTGAAATCCCCCGAGTTCTATGTGTATCAGGCCGCTTCCAACTCTTTTGTTTTCTGCATTTAGCAATCGGGTTGGAAGGATACTCCGGCTCTTGAAAAGATATTCTATCTCATCTCTATCAATTATTATCATTCATTTTTTACTCTGCTTCTTTCCCCTAAACATCCTAATTATAGGTATGTTTAAGTCTATTTTCTTACAATACCGCTATATCAAAAATGATATATAAATCTATCAAAGGAAAAAAATGAAAATCACACTCTACTTGATGCTTATGTTGTCCACTCTTTTTGCCCGGGAAGCAACCTTGCCCGCCGAATTAAGCGCATGGAAAAGCTTATCGTTTGTAAACGCCGCAAAAAATGCCGATGAACTGAACGATGCCGTCCTCACCCTGAATCATGCTTCATTGGTAGGACTTTCCAATACTCCGAAAGTTAAATACCCCCTCAGACCTGCTAATGAAGGCGGTACGGTCAGCTATGGGGGGATTTTTCAAATCACGATTAAAGAGAGCGGTATCTATCGGATTGCCCTAGCAAACGCTTCATGGATTGATATGGTCAAGGAGGGTAAAGCCGCCGTTTCGATAGCCCACAGCGGAGGACCGGAAAATTCCGGTATACGAAAAATGTTGGATTACACTCTGGAAGCGGGAATCTATACGCTCCAACTCTCTGCCGGAGCGGACAGCACCTCGGCCGTACTTATTACAAAAGTCAAGTAATCGAAAATGAGCCGAATACAACAAGCAATCCGAATTTCCTTTGCCGTTTTTCTTTGTACGACGCAGTTATATGCACAAAACGATCAGGTTATGCGAGACTTAGGACATCGCCTATTTTACGATGCCGATCTCTCGATCAACGGCACGATGTCGTGTGCGACGTGTCATGAGCAGCGCCGGGCGTTTACGGACGGCAATCGTATGCACCCCGGAGCGCTCGGCGATCCCGGCAAACGCAATGTTCCGGGATTGGCTAATGTCCGCGCGTTTAAAAATCTCACATGGGCAAACAACCACCTAAGCGGATTAGCCGAACAATCGCTGATGCCGATCCGGGGAACCGACCCGATCGAGATGGGGATGAACGGCTATGAGGATGAAATCGCCAAACGGTTATCTAAAAACGAATGCTATCAAAAACTTTTCTCCCTTGCGTTCCCGAACCAACACGGAGCGATCACGCTGGAAAACGTCACACAGGCACTGGAGCGTTTTGAAAAAACGCTGATATCCGATAATTCTCTCTACGACCAAATGGCAAAAGCACATAAACCCTTGCCGCTCAAAGAAGCCAGAGAAGGGGAAAAACTCTTTTTCGGAGCCGCAAAATGCAACAGTTGCCATAGCACACCGCTCTTTAGCGACGACAACTTTCATCACGTCCAGCCGCAAAACCGACAAACGGACAATCCAACCACAGATTATGGTCTCTCCGACGTCACCGGCAATCCCAAAGACAAAAACTTCTTCCGAACTCCGAGCCTGAGAAATGCCGCGATGACTTCTCCGTATTGGCATGACGGCAGTGCCGATACGCTGAGAGATGCCATCCGAAAACATAACCTGAAAATCAATCAAACATTGAGCGAACGGGATATCGATACGATCATCGCCTTCATCGATACGCTAAGCGATAGTTCATTCATCACGAACCCAAAATTTTCCAAACCAAGTCCGGAGTGCCCGTATTAATTCCCCCTATCCCTAGAAGACGGGGGTAAAAAATGCTGATGACATTAAAATACTGAAGGAGAAGTTTCGGATCGATAAAGATGACTGAAAATAGAGTTTATTCATACCAATCAAATAAAATCGTGCAGTTTTTATTGGACTTTTTCGCACAGTATAGCGCTTTTTCCGCACGGGCGATAATTCCGTCGAACGTATCGTTTTGCTGATGGATCGTTACTCCGGCACTGATGGTGACATGAACGCTTCTGCCCAGATAGAACAGGTTGCTGTTTTCGATTTTTATACGGATTTTATCCGCAAGGTCGAATGCTTTTGAAACATCGCATCGAGTCAGGATAACGGCAAATTCTTCGCCTCCGTATCGATAAACCTTGTCCGTGTCGCGGATCATCGTTTTGATCGTTTGGGCAATGAAATAGAGCACTTTATCTCCTGCGACATAGCCGTGCTGATCGTTGATAAATTTGAAGTTGTCGACATCAAACATCATCAATATCATCGGAATTGTTTTACTTTTCCCTACTTCAAGCAAAGGTATCACATCTTCGACAAATCCTTTGCGATTGCCGACCTTCGTCAAAGAATCCGTCGTCAGGGATGAAAACGCCGCATTAAGATCCGTCGTCAATTCGATGATTTTGGAGTGCGCTTTGTCGAGTTCGCCGTACATATCTTTGTTGAGGGCATGAAGACTTTCGACAAAAGCGATATGTTCCTCTTCTTCACTGACGGGGGCATTATCGAGACGTTCTTGCTGTTTTTTCGCTACCGATGTAATATCCTCATGGGCTTTGGAAAATGAAATGACGGAGCGTTTAGCGATATCGAGATGTTTTGCGCCGTCATCTTTAAAGCTATTTAAAACCTGTTGTTCCGAGTCTTCAAGTTCTTTACGTAATTCGGCATCGGCTACTTCCGAAAAAAACTCATCGAAATATTTTTTATAATGTGCCGGATAGGGCGAAATCTGCGTCGAACGCAAATGCCCCATCACCTGATCATGAATTGCCATAATTTTTTGATAGTTATTTGTGTTATTCATCGTGACTCACTCCTAAAACCCATATTATAGCCACTCTTTATAAATCATACTGTAAACCCGCTGCTTAGGAGATGACGTATTTTTCTTATCTAAAATAGAACGTTTTGCGCTACAATTAAATTAAAAAGTAGAACGTATGAATATCACCGAACAAATCGAAGATCTGATCGGCAAGAAAGCCAGTGATTTCGAGATATCAAAACTTTTCAAAATCTATATCAACGATTATAAAGATTCGCTTCCCGAGGTATTTGAACGTAATCAAGGGAAAGATTTTCTCGTTACCCATACCAAAACGCTCGATTCGATCATCGCGCTGATGTATAAAACCGTATTGCGCCGTCTATTCGGCAACTATCTCCCGATGCGCAGTTCCATCCCTATAGCCTTTATCGCTCTGGGCAGCTACGGACGTGAACAGCTGTGTGTACACAGCGATATCGATCTTATGATCGTATATGAGAAAAACGAGGGATTCAATACCGCCGCCATTATCGAAAAATTTCTTTATCTCGCGTGGGACGCAGGGCTTAAACTCGGACACTGCGTTCACGAAACCGGAGATCTACTCCAAGCCTCCCGCGAAGATATCACCATTAAAACCGCCTTGATGGAATCGCGCCTGATTATCGGTTCTCCGTTTACCTGGAGCGTCGCGCAAAACCATCTTACCGCTATACGGCACGATGACCCGAAAACCTTTATTCTCGCTAAAATCGAAGAAGCGACGCTACGCCGCCGCAAATTTCCCTCCTCCATGCAGCCTCATATCAAAGAAGGGGTCGGAGGGCTCCGCGATTCGCAGCTGCTCTACTGGATCGCCAAAACTCTGTACGGCGTCACATCCCTCAAAGAGCTGAGCGGAACCCTCTTTAGCGAAGAGCAATACCGTGAGTACCGTATCGCGCTGGAGCTTCTCTTTCGGGTGCGGAGTGCATTGCATATCCTGACGGGCAAACAGCAGGACCAATTGGTTCTCGATTATATGCCCCACATTGCCCGGATGCTCGGCTTTAGCGACGAACGCAAACTCGTAAGCCGCTTGCTAGAAGCCCAATGGCGGATCAATAATTTCACCCAAATCTATGTGAAAAAAATGTCGCGTTTGTATCTTAACGATACCTCTATCCTCCCTGCTCTGCGAACCGGACGTATCCGTAAAGGGTTTTATGCCGTTGAGGGTATTTTATATGCTTCATATAATACTCCGACGCCGAATGTCGATACGTTATTGGAGATGCTCGTCGCGTTAGAAGACAGAGAATGGCAATTTGATTCGAGCGTATTATTTCATTTCACCTATACCTCGATCAAACATCCGTTACGGACAAAGACCTATGCCCTGCTGCGTAAATTGTTTGAACGCCAACATCTTTACGTCCATTTGAAACTCTTTTACGATGCGGGTATTTTACATCACCTCATCGGCGCGTTTAAAAAAGTACTCCATCTGCCGCAGTTCGACGGGTACCATCATTATCCCGTCGATTTGCACTCCATCAAATGCATCGAAGCACTCGAATCGATCAAAGATCCTTATGTCGAAACGCTCTATAAACCCCTCAGCCTTGCGGATAAGCTTTTGCTCAAAGCGACCATTCTCCTGCACGATACCGGAAAAGGGCGTAAGCAGGACCACAGCGAAGTAGGAAGCAAACTGATCGTTCCGTTTCTCAAAAACCTTAAACTCCCGATTCATCAATACGAACGTGGAGCTTTACTGGTACGCCATCATATCCTGATGAGCAACGTCGCTTACCGTGAAAACCTCTATCATGAAAAGACACTCTATCAGTTTATGTCAAAGATCAAGTCGCCGGAAAATCTCACCCTTTTATACATCCTCACCTATGCCGATATCAACGGCGTCGGAGAAGGAACGTATACCAGTTTCGGGGCTAATTTACTGCATGAACTCTACGAAGCCTCTATCGAAATCGCCTCTCAGAACGATCGGATCAGCGATGCGCTCAAACGGCAGAACAAAGAGAAAAAAGTCTCCAACGACCCCGAATTCGGGCAACTCAGCAAAATCGAACAAAAGAAAGTTCTCTCGATCGAATCGAATCTCTTCTTTTTCAAACATACTCCGAATGAAATCATCGCGATTTCCAAAGAAGCGTTTGACTGCCAAAGCTTTACCTATCAGCTCAATATCGAAGGGGGATTGGTAATCCATATTTTCCGTAAAATTCCTCTTAATCTCGGATATCTACTTGGAAAACTGAGCTATCTTGATGTTGCATCGATGGATATTTTTACCCTTTTCGACGGTATTAAATACTTTAAAATCGAGTTTTTACAGCGTCCGAAAGAGGGGACGATGGAGCAGATTGAAATGATCGTCGAAGAAGCGTTTGACATGACGAAAAAAATCGAGCTTACTAAACCGATCATTAAACCCAACGAAATCACCCTCGATTGCGACCATTCTATCCATTATGCGCAGCTCAATCTCAATACCACCAACCAACGGGGACTTCTGGCCTATTTTGTCCAATGTTTCGACGAAGCCAATATCAATATCGCGACCGCGAAAATTCACACAAATAAAAATTTAGCCCGTGACCATTTCTTAATCGAAAAACAAAATAGGATGTGCGATAATGCGCACGAAATTATTGCTAAATTGGTAGGAGAGTAAGTATGTGCGGTATCGTTGGATACATCGGCGTCAAACCTGTTAAACAAATCTTGATCGACGGTCTTCGTGAACTGGAGTACCGCGGCTACGACTCTGCCGGTATCGCCGTATTGCAAGGGGGACAGTTTTCTTTGTTCAAAGCGGTCGGGAAGCTGGTCAATCTTGAAGAAAAAGCGCACAATTTCGAAAGCACCGGGTTTGCGGTAGGTATCGGCCACACCCGCTGGGCGACACACGGAAAACCGACGGAGCTCAACGCCCATCCCCATTTGGGAGCAAATTCCTATGTCGTTCATAACGGAATCATAGAAAATTACCAAGAACTCAAAACCATGTTAAGCAACGAGGGGGTTCAGTTTCTCAGCCAAACCGATACCGAAGTAATCGTCCATCTTTTCGAGTACCTTCTCAAAGAAGCATCGACACCGTTTGAAGCTTTTGAAAAAACGTTGACCATGCTTCACGGAGCCTATGCGATCTTGCTCGTCAACGGTTCCGCTTCCGATACCATCTTTTTTGCTAAATACGGTTCGCCTATGATCATAGGTCGCAATAGTGAAGGAGAAACCCTCTTCGGCTCTTCCGATGCCGCATTGATCGGAAAATGCCATGAAGTGATTTATCTCGAAGACGGTCATTACGGATATGCCTCTACGCAGGGGATCAAACTCTTTGATGAAAACCATCATGAAGTACACTTGCGTTTTACCCCGCTTTCTGAAAACAAGCTCTCCGCACAAAAAGAGGGATACCGCTTTTTTATGGAAAAAGAGATCTATGAACAAAGCCGCGTTCTTGCCGATACCCTTTTAGGACGCCTCAAAGATGAAAGCATCTATTTCGAAGAATTGAACAACGGACTCTTCGAGGGGATAAACGAAATCAAACTCTGTGCCTGCGGAACGAGCTATCATGCCGCATTGGTCGCGAGCTACCTGCTAGAACGCCATGCCAAAATCCGTACATCCGTAGAAATTGCCAGCGAATTTCGCTATCG
>NZ_CALDDG010000142.1 GCF_937936435.1 uncultured Sulfuricurvum sp.
CAGGTGCATTGAACGCGCTGATTATGATTTCGCCGAAATGGATGAGCTATATACAAAAAGGAGCGGCCGTATCGGATAAAAACGGCAACGTGATCGGTTCGATTACGGCGGTTTCGACTTCCGTCAACCGGATGAACAATTCCGGTTCGGCCACGGCACGAATCACGAAAGCCGATCCGGCCTATCGGGCAGGTACCTCCACCGAGATGTACATCGGTGCCGCAACGCGGGCGGAATGGATATTACTGCCGCGTACGGCGATTACGAAATACAAAAATCAAGATATATGTTTCATCAAAACAGTACAGGGATTTGAGCCGAAAAAAGTGGAAATCCAAAAATATTTTAAAAATCATGTTGCCGTTTCATCGGACGGATTTACGGCAAAAACGTATGTCGTAAACGGCGGGATTATTACTTTAAAAGGCGCTTTAAGCGGAATGGGTTTTGAATAATGTTGAATTCCATTATAGAGTTTTCGCTCAAACAGCGGCTCATCGTCATTTTATTGTCGCTGGCGTTGTTCGGGTACGGAGTTTACTCTTTTTTCAAAATTCCGATCGATGCGTTTCCGGATATCTCTTCGACTCAGGTCAAAATCATTATGAAAGCCCCCGGTATGACCCCGGAAGAGGTCGAGAGCCGGGTGGTAAAGCCGATGGAAGCGGAGCTTTTGGGGTTGGAAAATGAAAAACTGCTCAAAAGTACCTCGAAATATGCGATAGCCGATATTACGATCGATTTTTACGACGGTACGGATATCTACCGTGCGCGGGCACAGGTAGCCGAGAAATTGGCTTCTCTTTTGGGATCGCTGCCTAAAGGCGTCAGTGGCGGAATGGCTCCGATCACGACCCCTCTGGGGGAAGCGTTCATGTTTACGATCGAAGGGGACATTACCCAAAAAGAGAAACGAGAACTGCTGGATTTCGTCATACGTCCGGCATTGCGCGGTGCGAAAGGGGTTGCAGACGTCAATTCACTGGGCGGGGAAGCCAGAGCGATCGTCGTACAGCCTGATTTTCAGGCGATGCGCAATCTGGGAATATCGTTGAGCATGTTGGAAGAGACGCTGAGCAATAATCTCAAAAACGACGGTGCGGGACGTGTCGATGCCGGGGAAGAGAGCTTTTTGGTCAAAGTAGAGAGCGGAGTCAAGGAGCCGAACGAAATTACCAATATTACGATCCATACCCCTCGAGGAGCCATTCGTATCGGTGATTTCTGCGACGTCGTGGAAGGGGCACGAACCCGTTTGGGATATGTAACCAAAGACGGAGTCGGCGAAGCGACGGAAGGGCTTGTTCTGACGCTCAAAGGGGCCAATGCCCAAGAGACGGTTTCACAGATCAAAGAGCGTCTGAAAGAACTGAAGCCGAAACTTCCTACGGGAGTGAAAATTGTTCCGTTTTATGATCGGAGCAATCTGATTGAAAAAGCGGTTTCGACGGTATCGAAAGCTTTGATCGAGGCGATCGTTCTCGTCATCGTTTTGCTGATCCTCTTTTTGGGGGATATCCGCGCCGCGATTGCCGTGAGCGTTATTTTGCCGTTTTCACTTGCCATCGCGTTTGTCATGATGAATTATTTCGGTTTGAGTGCGAATCTAATGAGTCTGGGAGGACTGGCGATTGCGATCGGGATGCTGGTCGATTCGGCGGTCGTCGTGGTCGAGAACGCTTTTGCCAAACTTGCCGAAAGCGACTCGTCGTTACCGAAACTCCATCAGGTTTATCGGGCGACGAAAGAGGTGAGTACGGCCGTATTCAGCGGTATCTTGATTATTGCGGTAGTCTTTTTGCCGCTGTTGTCGTTGGAAGGGCTGGAAGGTAAGCTGTTTGCGCCGGTCGCGATGACGATTGTGTTTGCGCTGTTCGGATCGTTGGTTCTATCCTTGACGCTGATTCCGGTTGTATCGTCGTTAATTCTGAAAAGCACTCCGCACACCGAGACCCGTCTGGGGGCTTTTTTCAACCGTGTTTATGCGCCGATGCTCACATTTGCGCTGACTAAGACTAAAACGTTGTTTACCGGAGCAATCCTCTTTTTGGTTGTGAGTTTTACCCTTTTCTTCTTCGTCGGGAAAAGTTTTATGCCGACGCTGGACGAGGGGGACATTATCTTGGGGATCGAGACTCCGCCCTCTATTTCGCTGGAAAAATCCAAAGAGCTGAATTTAGCGGTACAACGGGCTATTATGAAAAACGTTCCGGAGGTGAAAACGATTGTCGCACGTACCGGTTCGGATGAATTGGGGCTTGATCCTATGGGGCTGAATCAAACCGATACGTTTATTACCCTCAAGCCGATGAACGAGTGGAAAGTGCACTCCAAAGAGGAGATCAAAGAGGAGATCAAAAACGCGGTGAAAGATTTCTCGGGGATCAGTTTCGGGTTTACGCAGCCGATCGAGATGCGTATTTCCGAGATGCTCACGGGGACCCGCGGTGATTTGGCGGTCAAAATTTACGGTAAAGATATCGATACGCTCAACCGTCTCAGTCAGGAAATCGCCGATACTCTCGGGAATATCCAAGGCTCGTCGGAGATTTTCACGACGCTCAACGAAGGGGTCAATTATTTAAGCGTCAAACCCAATCGCATCGAATCGGCAAATACCGGTGTCGATTCGGCAGAACTCGGACTGTTTTTGAAAATGGCATTGGAGGGGGTAAATGTCGATGAATTGCCTATCGGAAATACCCGTATCCCGGTCATTATGCGTTTGAACGATGAAGTCTCCAATAATATAGAGGTATTTAAATCGCTGGAGCTTCCTCTCGCGGATGGATTTTCCGTTCCGATTTCGAGTATCGCCGATATCCAAACTTCCGAAGGTGCGCTGAAAGTCGATCGTGAAAATGCAGAGCGTTTGAGCAGTGTGCGTGCCAATGTGGAAGGGCGCGATCTAGTTGGATTTGTCGAAGAAGCAAAACAGAAAATCGCTCAAAATGTCAAACTGCCTCAAGGGTATCACATCGTTTACGGCGGACAGTTTGAAAACCAGCAGCGCGCGGCGGCGAAGCTGATGACGGTGATACCTCTTTCGATCGGGGTTATTTTCCTGATTTTGTTTTTCACGTTCCGTTCGGTGACCATGACGTCGTTGATCCTTTTGAACATTCCGTTCGCGGTGACGGGTGGGATCATCTCCCTCTATTTTTCGGGAGAATATCTTTCGGTTCCGGCATCGGTAGGATTTATCGCCTTGTTCGGGATTGCGGTTCTAAACGGGGTCGTGATGGTCAGTTATTTCAACACCTTACTGAAAAACGGATGCAGTATCGATGATGCCGTGCGGATCGGGGCGACACGCCGTTTACGCCCGGTACTGATGACGGCGTTTATTGCCGCATTGGGGCTATTGCCGCTGTTATTCGCTACAGGGGTAGGGAGCGAGATTCAAAAACCGCTCGCGATTGTTGTCTTGGGAGGATTGGTAACATCGACGATCCTCACCTTGCTGATTTTGCCTCCGGCGTATAAACTCCTCTATAAAAAGGATAAACAATGATTCAAAAAGGGTTGGACATCTATTTTGAAATGGGAACCAAAGACAGCCTGGTTGATTTTTTATTGGCACAGGGGTATGATGACTTTTATTTTTTCAATTGCAGCCGTTATTCGGCCGGAGCGTTTTTGATCAGTGCCGAAGAGCAGGTGAGCGCCAGACGCGAGTTCGGATTGTTCCGTCTTTTTCTGGGGGCGCAGGAAGCCGAAACCCTTGCGGTGAATATCAAAAGCAATCTGAGAGATAAAAGTATCAAGGTATTTGCCCACGATTTTCAGGAGATATAATGCGGATATTGATCGCCGACGACGAAAAAGAGCTTTTGGAATTGTTGCGCTTGTCGTTGGAGAGAGACTGGGTGGTCGATACGGCGTCGGATGTGGATGAGGTGAAAGGGTACCTGGATGCGTTCACCTACAGTGTTGTCATCGTGGATCGGACATTTCACGGGACAGACCGGGCCGAAGAGCTGATACGCTATACGAAACGTAAAAATGCCCAAACGGCCGTTTTAGTGCTGAGCGCTTTGGGAGATGTCGACGACAAAGTCGAGGGATTCGGCTACGGCGCGGACGATTATCTGGAAAAACCGTTTGATATCAAAGAGTTACGCGCACGGATTGCGGCACTATCGCGCCGTTTCGCAGTGCATAAGCGGGAGATAGAGGGGATCGAGATCGATATCGACAGCCAGACGTTGACCCAAAACGGCCAACCGATTGTTTTGAGTAAAAATGAGCATACCCTCTTATTTCATCTGCTCTCAAAATCTCCGCAAATCGTATCGCGAGAAGAGATTCTGGATGCCTTGTACGATAATCCGCAAAATGTGACGTCGAATGCCGTGGACGAGATCGTAGCACGCCTGCGTAAAAAATTGAATCCAAAAGTAATCAAAACGATTAAAACGCGAGGGTATGTGATTGAATTTTAGGTCTTTGAACTCGCTCAAAATCAGGATCACCTTGATTTTTTCGCTCTTGCTGGCAATCGCTTTCGGGATAAATTGGCAATTAGCCACTAAAACGATTGACGATGAAAAAGTCGAAGATCTGCAATCGGTATTGAGGCATCTGTTGATAGAGAGTCATGACGAGTATATCGTAGGGCCACTCGATGAGAACAGCGACCTTCGATTTTTGCACGCCATTCCGCATAATATTTTGATTTTAAAAGATTCGGAAGCAAGCAACACCCGTTTTGTAGTCCGTAAAACTCCTTATACCCCTGCCGAAAACGAGATCAGTGCGTCGATTCGTTTGGCAAACAGCTTTTTTTTAAGCGTTATAAGCGATCATAGAAAAATCGATGCCGCTGTGGCAAAGTACAAGGCTCGACTGCTTATTCGTTATACGGTCTCTCTGTGTCTTATCTTGCTGATCAGTATCGCAGTCCTTCAACGCTACATCCGTCCGTTGGGAGTTTTGACCGAATGCGTGCGTGAATGGAAGAGCGGTGAACCGTTTGTCTTTCCGATTCGCAGTGCCGGACAGGAGATTGATGAATTGGCAGGCTCTTTTACGACTTTGGTTCATAGTTTGGAAGGTTTCAGAACGAAGGAAAAAGCCCTTTTCAAAGAGA
This sequence comes from uncultured Sulfuricurvum sp., assembly GCF_937936435.1. Taxonomy (GTDB): domain Bacteria; phylum Campylobacterota; class Campylobacteria; order Campylobacterales; family Sulfurimonadaceae; genus Sulfuricurvum. Next base: position 5,093 of record NZ_CALDDG010000142.1, read on the forward strand.
TGGCGCATGAACTGAAGACGCCGATTGCTTTGATGCGGGCCCGATTGGACGTGTATGAAAACAGCGACGAGTTCTCCAAAGAAAAAATGATTAACGAACTGGGACACGATCTTGAACGATTGATGTCCGAACTTAAAAATGTGTTGTTTTTTGAAAATATCGATTTTGACGATGTGATGAGGTTTGAACTATCGGATACCTTAGCGGAGGTTATCCAAAAAGTAGAAGTCTTGGCTCAGCGCAGAGGCCTGAGTATCGTCATGCCGAAAGAGAGTTTTTCGGTATACGCGCCTCGGACGCTGTTCGTTAAAGTGATTATGGCTCTCATCGAAAACAGTCTTACCTACGCGAAAGAGAAAAGCGACATTATTCTTGAAATCGACAAAGAGAAAAAATCGCTTACGATTTCCAATCAAAAAGGGGGAGAAAAGTATCTGTTCAGTTCCAAAATAGGGCAAAAGATGCTAGACCGGGTGAGTCAAAAAGTAGGGATAGGATACCAGATATGCGATGAAGAGGAGTGGTATCGTGTGCGCGTTTCTATCCTCAAATAGTCTTTGTTATCTATTAGATTCTATAATTCGCTTTTTCTAAAGGAAAACATATATGTTCAAATCTTTTAATACTCCTCGGAGTAGCACGTTTATGGTTCTTGCCGTCGCATTGATTTTGGTCCTCTTCGAAAACGGAGCGTTTTTTAAGCACGTCGTCGAAATCTATCCGATGACATCGACGATGAATACGCTGTTTGTCGCCTCATTGGGCATTGTTTTGATGGGTGTGACCACTATCGTTTTGAGTTTGCTAAGCTGGCGTTATACCCTCAAACCGCTTTTGATTGTTATTTTGATCGTCTCCTCTTTGATCGCCTATTTTATGGACAGTTACGACATCGTCGTCGATACCCATATGATCCAGAATGCGTTGGAAACCAATCTTAACGAATCATCGGATTTGTTTAGTCTGAAGTTGATGGTCTATTTCATTTTGCTCGGTATTATCCCCTCGATCCTCGTATATCGGGTCAAAATCGAGCAAACGACGTTCAAGCAGACGCTGATCTCCAAGCTCAAAGTGATCGGAGTCGCTCTTGTAGTGAGCGTCGTGGTTATTTTATCGTTGAGCAAATACTACACCTCGTTCTTTCGTGAGCATAAACCGCTTCGCTATTATGCCAACCCGGTCTATTACCTCTATTCGGCGGGTACGTATGTGAAACAGTCTTTTTCGCATCCCTACACCGGTGTTGCGGTGACCGGAGCCGATGCGACTGCTTCCGCGCATGAACGCCGATTGATCGTTCTGGTCGTCGGTGAAGCGGTTCGATGGGATCACTTCGCGTTAAACGGCTATTCGCGCGACACGAACCCTTTGTTGAAAAAAGAAGATATCGTCAATTTCACCCAGTTTACTTCGTGCGGAACGGAGACGGCGGTATCGGTACCGTGTATGTTCTCGATCTTCGGACATGATGATTACGAGAAAGAAAAAGCGGCCCATACCGAAAACGTATTGGACGTCATGAAACGTGCGGGTGTCAATATCCTATGGCGAGACAATAACTCCGATTCCAAACGTGTTGCCGATCGTGTAGAGTATCAAGATTATAAGATTCCTGCCAATAACACCGTGTGCGAAGGCGAATGCCGGGATGAGGGGATGCTGATCGGATTACAAGAGTACATCGCAGCCCATCCGAAAGGGGATATCCTTATTGTCCTGCATCAGATGGGAAACCACGGTCCGGCATATTACAAACGGTATCCGAAAGAGTATGAAAAATACACGCCGACGTGTCAAACCAATCAGCTCGAAAAATGTTCTCAGGAAGAGATTACCAACGCATACGACAATACTTTGCTCTATACCGATGCGTTTTTGTCAAAAGTGATCGGCTTTTTGAAAAACAATGACGACCGTTTCGCGACGGGGATGTTCTATCTGAGCGACCACGGCGAATCGCTGGGTGAAAACGGCCTTTATCTGCACGGATTCCCATATGCTATCGCCCCTGAAGCCCAAAAACATGTTCCGGCCGTTATGTGGTTCGGAAAAGGCTTCAGTATCGATAAAAAGGCATTGGCGGAAAAAGCGAAACAGCCGCATACTCAGGACGAGCTTTTCCATACTTTGCTGGGATTAGCGGATATCAATACATCGGTATACAATCCGCAGATGGATATCATGCATGGGACGCACTAAAAACATTTGGTTCAGTACGGTAGCGTTAGTAGTTGCCATCGTTTTTTTCGGCCTCAGCGGAACCGATATCTGGGTCGAAAACCACTTTTTCAATCCTGCCACCCACCAATGGATTTTGGATCGCGATGAACCGGTACTGAAGTTTCTCTTTTACGACGGTATCAAACGTTTGTTGATCATTCTGAACGTGCTGGCTATTATCGGATTGATCGTATGGTGGAAAAAACCGTTTCTCGCCCTCTACCGAAAAGGGGCGGTGATTGTCATTCTATCGTCGATTCTGGTTCCGGTAATCGTCGGGAGTTTCAAAGCGCTGACCAATATACCGTGTCCAAAACACCTCGAAATCTACGGAGGAAGCTATCCGCATACCTGCGTATGGGAAAAATACCCGAGTACATTTTGCAATCACAAGCGAATCAAATGCTGGCCTGCCGGACATGCCAGCGGGGGATTCGCCCTTTTGTCCCTCATCTATCTATTCAGAACACGTCGTGCCAAAATCGCAGCCGGTAGCTTCGCGATGGCGTTGGGATGGAGTATGGGAACCTACAAAATGTTGATAGGGGATCACTTCCTCAGCCACACGGTGATTACGATGATCATGGCGTGGCTGATTATTTCCGTCATTGTTTATTTGGCAGATCTTTTAGAACATAGGCGCTCACGTTCCAAAATGGTATAATCTCACCTAAAAACGGGGTGAGATTGAAACTTTTACTGCTTCTTTTGCAAAGTGTCTGGCTCATTGCCTCGACACTCCATCTCAGCACTTCATCGAATCCCGCACGGCTCAATCCTCTGATCGCTACCGATTCGGCCAGTTCGTCGATAGCCGGATTTTTATTCAATTCACTTGTCAAATACGATGAAAGCGGCCAGAAAATCATCGGCGATCTGGCGGAATCGTACCGTTTTATCACGCCGACACTGATCGAGTTTAAACTCCGACGCGGAGTCAAGTGGCATGACGGGAAACCTTTTACGGCGCAGGATGTTCTCTTCACATACAAGTTGATTAAATCTCCGGACACGATTACTCCGTATGCATCGGATTTTAGAGTGATAAAAAACGTTTCCGTTGTCGATGATTATACCGTTCGCGTCACTTATGAAAAACCCTATTTTAAAGCGTTAGAGATATGGATGATGGGGATCGTTCCGCGCCATATTCTTAAAAACGAGCGCGATGTTATGGGATCGTCGTTTAACACGGCACCGATCGGAACAGGCCCGTATATCCTCAAAAAACTCGAATTTTCCAAACAGATCGTTTTGGAGGCCAATGCGAACTATTTCGAGCATCGTCCGAAGATCGATAAAATCGTTTTTCATGTCATCGCCGATCCGATGACCCGTTTTTTGATGCTCAAATCAGGAGAGATCGACATCGACGGATTGGAGCCGATGCAATATGAGCGTCAGCTGGACAAACCGTTTCACTCGAAGTTCGCTACGTTGGAACTCCCCTCTCACAGTTATACTTATCTGGGCTTTAACCTTCGGCTGAAAAAATTTCAGGATCCCCGTGTCCGGGAGGCGCTCTCTTTGGCTATCAACCGCCAAGAGATTATCGACCTGTTGTTTCTCAATCACGGGAAGGTGTGTACGGGGCCGTTTTTACCGGGAAGCAAAGGATTCAATGATGCGGTCAAAGCACCGCAGCACGATATCGCCAGGGCCAAAGCCCTGCTAAAAGCGGCGGGATACGATGCGGCGCACCCTTTGACGTTCGAGATCGCAACCTCGAACTCCAATGCGATTCGCCCGTATGCGGCAGAGATTTTACAGCGTCAGCTTCTGGATATCGGGGTCGAAGTCACCCTTCGTGTGATGGAGTGGCAGGCATTTTTAAATACGGTCGTTTCTCCTCGAAAATTCGAGACGGTTTTGTTGGGATGGGCTTTGTCGCTCACTCCGGATCCGTATGCGTTATGGCATTCGCAGAGTGACGTTCCGGGCGGATTCAATCTGGTCGGTTATCATTCGTCACAGACGGATCGGCTTATTGAGCGTATGGAGTCGTCGACCGATCCTGAAACGATAGCGGCGTTTCAACGTCAGATATTCGCCCATATCGCGCACGACAACCCTTATCTGTTCTTAGTCATACCGAATGAGATAAATGTCTACAGTCGCCGTATAAGCGGGATAAAACCGACGATAAACGGAATATGGGAAGATTACATCGACTGGGAGAAACGTTGAAAACGGCAATTTTATTTGATCTGGACGGAACGCTGATCGATTCCACCGAAGCAATTTTAGAGAGTTTTCACCATGCGTTAGCGACGCATGGTGAGGTTTCCGTGAGTGACGATAGGCTCATTACCGAACAAATCGGTCATCCGCTGGAAGTGATGTTTTCAGCGGTTGGCGTAGATGAGAATGCCGTTCAGACCCATATTGCTACCTATAAGCTCTATTATCGGGAGATAGCCTGTCGAAAAACGATTTTGTTACCGAACGCGCGAGAGGCGGTGGAAGAGGCGGCCGCATTTGCCCGTTTGGGGATCGTGACGACGAAAACGGGCCTTTATTCTAGAGAATTGATGGAACATTTTGGGATTATGGAGTATTTCGAGGTGTTGATCGGTCGTGAGCACGTAGAGAACCCCAAACCTCATCCTGAGCCGATTTTCAAAGCATTAGAAGAGATGAAAATGCCGCTTCAGGGGAGTTGGATGATCGGAGATACGCGGCTTGATATCGAAGCATCGAACCGTGCCGGGATCGAATCGGTTGCGGTATTGAGCGGATATGATAATGCAGAACAATTATTAACATTAACAGATATTATAAAATCTAATGCACTTGATGCGGTCCGATATATAGCTAAGAGGGGACGAAAGTAACAGTATAACTGTGGTTTCCGAGGTCGTAGAAGGTGAAAAGCTACATTTAAGAGCAACTTTCATAGAATACACGTATTGATAAAATTCAACTTAAAACTTAAGTCAGAGGGAGAATTCATGCTAGAGATTCGATGGCATAGTCGAGCCGGACAAGGTGCCGTAACCGGCGCAAAAGGTCTTGCAGACGTTGTATCAACCACCGGTAAGCATGTACAGGCATTCGCGTTTTACGGTTCGGCCAAGCGCGGAGCGGCGATGACGGCATATAATCGTGTCGACGATCAAGTGGTTATGAACCACGAAAAGTTTATGAGACCTGACTATGTTTTGGTTATTGACCCTGCATTGGTCTATGTCGCAGACATTACGGCAAACGAAAAAGATAATACTATTTATATCGTTACAACCCATATGAGTACGGAAGAGCTTATCGCTTCCCAACCGAAATTGGCAGGAAAAAAAGTTTACACCGTCGATTGTATCAAAATTGCTCAGGAGACGATCGGAAAAGCGATTCCGAATACTCCGATGCTGGGTGCATTGATGAAAGTTTCCGGAATGTACGACATCGAGTTTTTTAAAGACAGCATGGTCAAAGTTCTTAAAAAACTTCCACAAAAAATTATCGATGCCAACATGGTCGCGATCCAACGCGCCTATGATGAAGTGAAATAAGGAGCACATGATGGAAAAACAAGGATGGGATGGGTTCGAAATCGGTGCTATGCTTCGTTCGTTTGACGGAGCGACACGCGATATCGCAACGACGCTTCCGGAAAATCGCCCTTATTCGGTGTCAAACTCTTTTACGGCGAGTGTTGCCGACTGGAGAATCGAGAAGCCTTTGTTCAACAAAGACTACTGTATCGACTGCCAATTTTGCTGGGTGTACTGCCCGGATATGTCGATTATCGCCCGCGATAAAAAAATGGTCGGGATCGATTTCGACCACTGTAAAGGGTGCGGGATTTGTGTGGAAGTGTGTCCGACCAATCCGAAATCGTTATTAATGTTCCCGGAACAAAAAGACGAAGAAGCCGCACTTGCCGAATGGCCTAAAAAAGACACCAACAAAGCTAATGCAGAAGCGAAGGAAGACTAATGGCTGATACAATGGAACTACGCGATATCGAGGTATGGGACGGTAATATGGCGGCAAGCCAAGCGCTTCGTCAAGTACAAGTTGACGTCGTTGCGGCCTATCCGATTACTCCATCAACCCCTATCGTTGAAAATTACGGTAATTTCACGGCAAACGGTTATGTAGACGGTGAATTCGTCATGACCGAATCGGAACACGGTGCGATGTCGTGCTGTATCGGTGCTGCGGCTGCCGGCGGGCGTGTAGCGACGGCTACCAGTTCACAAGGGTTTGCCTTGATGGTTGAGACGCTGTATTCTGCGTCGGGTATGCGTTTGCCGATCGTTTTGAACGTTGTCAACCGCGCATTGGGTGCACCGCTGAACGTTAACGGAGACCACTCGGATATGTATTTGGGTCGTGACAGCGGTTGGATTCAATTGGATTCTTACTGCCCGCAAAATGCGTATGACTTGAACTTCATCGCATTTAAAGTATCGGAAGACCACGATGTCCGTCTTCCTGCAATGGTTCACCAAGACGGGTTTATGACTTCTCATACGGCGCAAGGGGTACATACTCTTACCGATGAAGTAGCGTATAACTTTGTCGGCGAATACAAACCGATGAACGACATGCTCGATCTTGACCACCCGGTAACCCATGGGGTTCAAACGGAAGAAGACTGGCATTTCGAACACAAAGCGCGTCAGCAGCACGCTCTTATGACAGCAGTTATTCCAAAAATCCAAGCGGCATTTGACGAGTTTGAAAAATTGACGGGTCGTCGTTACAACATCGTTGAATCATACGATATGGAAGATGCGGAAGTTGCGGTCGTTTGTATGGGGACTTCTGTCGAAACGGCACGTGAAGTGGCTGAAGAGATGCGTGCAAACCACGGTATCAAAGCCGGTGTCGTCGGTATCCGTGTTTTCAGACCATGGCCGTTAGAACAAATTGCGGAAGCGTTGAAAAATGTAAAAGCAATCGGTGCATTGGACCGCTCTAGCCCGCACGGAACCGTCGGTACCCTTTATAATGAGATTTCAGGATCGTTGTTTAACACCGATACCAAAGCGGTTCTTACGAACTATATCTATGGATTGGGCGGACGTGACTTGACCAAAGCACATTTGGTAAGCATTTTTACAGAACTCAAAGCAAACGTGGATGCGGGCAAACCGACAACTCCATTACAACAGTATATCGGTCTTCGCGGACCGAAACTCTCTTTTTTCTAAGGAGCCAACGTGTCAGAAATTAAAAAAATCAAGAACCTAAAAGAGTTCTCTACATCTGCAGACCGCTTTGAAGGTGCAAACCTTCTTTGTCCCGGATGTGCCCACTCGATTATTGTCCGCGAAGTTTTGAACGCTACGAATGACGATTTGATCCTTGCGGCTTCAACCGGATGTTTGGAAGTATGTACGGCAGTTTATCCGTATACTTCATGGGATGCTTCATGGATCCACATCGGATTTGAAAATGGCTCATCCGCAGTAGCGGGAGCTGAGGCGATGTATAAAGCGCTTAAAACAAAAGGGCGCTTGAAACAGCCGGATCGTACTCCTAAATTCGTCGCATTCGGCGGTGACGGTGCTACTTATGATATCGGATTCCAATGGATTTCAGGATGTTTCGAACGCGGACATAACATGATGTACGTTTGTTTGGATAATGAAGTCTATGCAAATACCGGAGGACAACGTTCGTCTTCAACTCCTATCGGGTCATCGACGACGACGGCTCCTGCGGGCCGCGTAAGCTACGGCGAAAAGATGATGAAAAAAGATATGATGGCGATCATGGCGGCTCACGGAGCTCCATACGTTGCGCAAGTCGCTCCGAACAAATGGAAAGACATGGTTGCAAAAATCCAAAAAGGGTTTGCTGCAGAAGGTCCTGTATATATCAATGCAATGTCTGCATGTACAACTGAGTGGAAGTTTGCTCCGGAAGATACGATTGCGATCTCCGATTTGGCAACCGATTCATTGGTTTTCCCATTGTATGAAATCATTGACGGAACCAAACTCAACATCACGTACCGTCCGAAAAACATTATCCCTGTTCGTGACTATCTCGGTGCTCAAGGTCGTTTCAAACACCTTTTCACTAAACAATACGAGTATCTCATTGAAGAATGGCAAAAAAATGTCGATAAAAAATGGGATTATCTCCAACGTCGTGAAGAAGCAAGCGTATAATTACGCTTGTTTCCCTCCTCTTTTTTTCTTTCATAATTAAATCTTTTTCTTCTATTTCAGGATGTGGAATCCTCTTTGCTTAATATCATTGATAATATTATTAATGGATAAACTATGTATCGAATGACGTATAACAATAAAGGGATTAACGGATGTTCCGCACGCGGGATTGCAAAACGCGAAAGCAAAGAAGAACTCTTAGCACTTGCTAAAGAACTAGAAGACTCTATCTGCAATATCAAAATAGAAAAAATTACCGATGAAACTGAAAATCATTTGCCGTTGGACCTTTTTGTAAATATGAAAGAACTTCGATGAGCAGGGAAATAAGAAGATTTTGAGCGGCTATTTTTGAACATTTCAGTAACATTTAGCCGTTATACTGATTGCCATATATTTATCGAAAGGATAGTTTATGGCAAGTTACAAAGTAGAAAAAGTCGAAGGTATCGGTGCTGTTTACGGTGAAAAACTGCGTTCTGCAGGGATAAGCGACACCGATGAATTATTGAGCGCTGTTACTACACCCTCAAAACGGGCGCAATTGGCAAAAAGTACCGCGATTCCCGAAAAAAATATTCTCCGTTTCGCCAATATGGTTGATCTTTTCCGGATTAAAGGGATCGGTCCGCAATATGCTGAATTGCTGGAAGCTTCAGGAGTAGACACCGTTAAAGAACTGGCGCAAAGAGTTCCTGCCAATCTTTTGAAGAAACTAGAAGAAACCAACGAGGCAAAGCATCTAAGTAAACGTGTCCCGACCGAAAAAGAGGTAGTAAAATGGGTTGCCGAAGCGGCATCTCTACCACGGGTCATTGAATACTGATAAGAGAAGCTGAGAGGGAGAGGATTATATAGCTATTTTAATCCCCGATTTAACCGTTTTGGCTACACTTTCTCAAATCATGTTGAGGAAATAGTATGCCGTTACTCGATAGCTTTACCGTCGACCACACCATCATGCCTGCACCTGCCGTACGCCGTGCGAAAGGGATGAAAACACCGAAAGGCGATGATATCACCGTCTTTGACCTTCGTTTCTGCCGTCCTAACGAAGCCATTATGTCTCCGGAGGGGATTCATACATTGGAACATCTCTTTGCCGGATTTATGCGCGATCATCTTAACTCCGCTTCTACCGAGATTATCGATATCTCTCCGATGGGATGTCGTACCGGATTTTACATGAGCGTCATAGGAACTCCGAGTGAAGAGAGCGTCGCAGATGCGTGGGAAGCGTCGATGAAAGATATTCTCGAAGTGAAATCCCAAAACGATATTCCGGAACTGAACATCTATCAATGCGGGACGTATAAAATGCACTCGCTCGAAGATGCCAAAGCGATTGCGACCGAAGTGCTTCGCAAAGATATCGATATCATGGATAACGAAGCGTTGGCGCTTGATCTTTCAAAGGTAAACGGCTAATGTTGCTGTTATTGCCTTTGAATGGAGACGATACCCAAGAATCCGAACTTGTCGGTATTTTAGAAGCCAGTTTCTGGGCAACGGTTGAAGTAGACGAAGGGCGGGTTATTGAGATTAACTTTTATAAAGATCGCGCTCAAATCGACGGATGGATCGATGCTGTTATCGTTACCAACAACTATGAACCGGTCATGGAGTTCATCGACAACCAGATGATGGTGTTGGTGGCTCATACTCAGCGTACCATCGACGACATCGTTGAAGCGTATCTTTTCCGCGAGTTACATGATTTGGCACTATGAGTTCCTTTTGCGATCTTTTTCAAACCTCGCCTCAGATGAAAATTCTGGTGGCGACCTCTCACGCTGATATCCTTATTGAAGAAATCTGCACCCATTTAGAACCGTTTAACGCGACGGTCGATCTTTCCCGCTATCCGGGAGAACATGCCGAGCACGCTTCTGCGGTTATCGGCAAGGTTGATACGATCAAAGATTTTAATTCTCCGATACGTTCGGCTACACGTGATTATGAAACGATTATTCTCCAAGATGTTTTGCATCTGCATACCTTCCCGCTAAAACTCTTACAACTTGTCTATCGCTCTTTGGAAAACTCTGCGGAGGTTATTATTATCCAATCAAACGGGGCGATAGAGACATCGGAGATTGAGGCTTTGTTGGAAAAAGCGGAGTTTCGAGCGGCGAATACGATCAGCGATTTGATAGAAGGATACGATGTGATCGTGGCGAAAAAGATGCATATGTGGGGGAATGGGCTTTAAGTATTCATCTCTTCGACACCGTATGCTGCATTATCTTTCTCATCCCGATGAACATTAAAATCAATCCAGTGAGAGAGGTAGCCGTAAAAAGATATTCTCCATACATTATTTTTTCTGCAAACATTGCCGAAGCGATCATGCTGAGTATCAGGAGCAGTGCCCCTGCTGAAACGGTGATGATCCCTTGTTTTTCTTTTTTATCCATATCTTTGCTTTGTTAAAACGTGATTGCTATTATAGTTTGTGAAGGTAAAGAGATATCGTTTTTAAGAAGAATTGAGGCGGAGAAACAGATAAGTACGACAATTTTGTCTTACTATTTATGATTCTTGCCGAGTTGATGCAAAGAGAGGATGAAAACACGGGAATAATTGATGTATTCATAGGGATATCTTATACAAAGGATAAGCCATGTATGAATACGATGTAGTAGAAATGAACGATTCCAATTTCAACCATCTGGTCCATCATTTCGATGAAGAGGTCTGTGAAATAATCGAATATGCGCAGGAACTCGGTGCGCTCGGATTTCATGCCGAATATGATGGCGATATCTATTGGGACGAGCGCTAAAATGCAAAGATGCTGCTTTACTACAAGCAAGCATCATTATAATTTGGGTAGGTAAAAAGATATAATTTTGCCAAATGAAAAAAGGTTCGGTAATGGCAAAAGAGTGGGTACAAAGCGAGGATGGAAGCTATACGGCGTACAGCAGCGAATACGATGAACATTACCACTCGACCAAAGACGGAGCGCTGAACGAATCGCTCAAAAAACATATCGAACCCGCCTTTACACTTCATGGTGAAAAAGATCATCTCCGACTCATCGATATCTGCTTCGGTTTGGGATTTAATACCCTTCTCAGCCTCTATTGGCGCGATACCTATTACCCCGATACGACGCTTGAAATCTACTCCCCCGAACTTGACGGCGATCTGATCGCTTCTCTCGTCGATTTTCCCTATCCCGATATCTTTGAGCCGTATAAAAACATCATCACCGATATAGCGACGCTCGGCGGATATGAGGACGAGCGAACCGTGATCTACGTAGATATCATGGATGCAAGGGCTGCGATGCGTGAGTTGGAAGGGGAGTGGGACATCTGCTATCAGGATGCGTTCAGCCCCTCGGTCAACCCTGTCCTCTGGACACGGGAATATTTTGCCGATATCGCACGCCTCATGG
>NZ_CALDDG010000143.1 GCF_937936435.1 uncultured Sulfuricurvum sp.
AACGTTGTACCGAATCGATTTGCCGTTTGGTTCCGGTGATCGTCACGACTGCGGCATCGCGGTTAACCAGAGTTTTATTGATGTTCGGATCATACTCTTCATCGACTTGCAAGATTTGTTGGATATGCTCGCGCATTTGATCCCAGAAGGTAAAGGTAGAGATAGCCCGTACATTGGTATAGTCCGTATTGGATCCGCTCCCGGAGTTGTTGGAATTTGAACCGGAAGAGCTGTAGTTGTTATTATTCGAAGAACTGCCGCTGTATCCGTTACTATTACTGGTTGCCGCACCCGTATTGGTTCCGGGCCCGACCGTAATCGATTTGGTCGATTCGGTAATCAGTTCGGACATATTGATATAGTCGATATTGAGATTGACTGTTTTATTGTAGGTAACCCGTACGACTCCTTTGGACGCGTCATAGGTATAAAAAAGATTGTGTTCGTCGAAGATGAACGCAAACAGCTCGGAGAGACTGAAATCTTGAATATTGACCATATCCAAAGGTTGAGACAAGCGTTGTTTCGCCCGTTGATCTTCAAAAATGACACTGATCTGACATGTCTGAGCGACGTCACGTACGAGATCCATCAGTGTCAGAGCCGATCCTCGGTTTTGGTAGGCACTTAGGCTGAACCGTTTGTTATCACACTCCTGCGCTTGAAGGAGAGTTGCGATAAGCAGTAGGAGTAAAAAGATTTTTTTCATGGAAGTTCCTTTGTCCCGAGTACGTGGCGGGTTGGGGTGACACTGATCATCGTGAGGCGGTTTTCATCTTTAAACCCGACGAAATTGTTTTGGATGTATGTGATCTCTTTATTGTTGACACGGTCTCCGATTTTGTACCATGCACCGTTGATATAGGCTTTATTGTTCATGATAGCACTGACGACTGTCGGAACGGGAGCTTCGGTAATCATCGGCGGAGGAGGAATCAGGCCGTTTGCAGATGATACGGTTTTAGCCGTTTTACGAAACGGGTCGTACATCTTGGCGTGTACGAATGGAGTCCAGGAAAGTAAGATAATGCTCAGGATTAACAAGGTTCGTCTCATAGAGAGACCCCCATATAGAGGATGACGGCTTTAAAGCGGGGTTTTTCTTCATCCGAGCTGATTTGGACGTTTTGAATCTGTATCAAGCCGTGTTGGCTTTCGATAAACGTTAGAAAATCGGCAATGGCGATAAAATTGCCGGTACCGGTAATTGTCAGAATTTTATATTCGCGCACTTTTCCGAAGAAGTTTTTGTCGCTTTCTTCGGATTCCATCATTTCGATCTTGAGTCCGAGACGGACCGAACGCTCTAATAACAGATCGAGCGTTTTAGCGTATTGGCGATTATCGAAAAGCATCTCTCCCGAAGCCGCCATTTGGAGTAAAAGCGCTTGCTTGTCTGTTTCGAGCGAAGCGGTTTTTCTCTCCTCTTTGACAATCATTTCGGCTGTTTGCACGATCTTGGATTTATACGCTTCCGGAGAATTTTCGTTTATTTGTCTAGAGAGTGCACTGTTTTGCTCGTCTAGCGTATTGAGTTCATCAACCGCATCGGAGAGGTAAAACATCCATCCCATCAAAATGATTCCCAACGCACTTCCGATAGATATCATCCACTGCTGAGCGGGAGTATATTTTTGTAACTGCTCGTCAAGATTTTCCATTTGAACTTCCAAAGTACTCATCGGGTCACCGTCACCAGACTGTTATAAAAACCGTTATCGAGTTTGATCTCGCGGGTTTGGACATCCTGATAGCCGCGGGTGTACATTCCCCGCATAAATTTGGCGATGTCGTCTCGTTTGCGGTCATCGGCGATGATGTGGAGATTCATGATTTTTGAACCGTTTTGTTCCATCAGCATCGTCCCAAGCCCGTAGCGGCCCAACTCCGAGGTAGCATCGAGCAGAAATTGTTGGCGGGAGGCATGCATGTCGCGCACGAGCGTTGCCGTCTCTTCGGCTCCGTGATAGAGAGAAATCTCTGTTTCGAGGGCTTCGCTTTTTGCCTGTTGAGTTTTAAGCTGTGCCGTATTATGTTTGAGGGTTGATGCGAGTTCGGTCGTCTTTTTTTTGAGTTCATCCAAATGAGCGCTGAGTGCATCGTATTCATTTTGCTTGGAGTATATCATTCCTCCGATTCCGATGGAGAGGAGAACGACAAGTGCCAAAGCACCTCCGACGATAAAGGTGAATCTGCCGCTTTCGCGCTGATACCACGGAGCTTTGCGCAGATATGGCGATAGGTTGAACCCTTTCTGCGGCGGGAGTGCAAAAAAGTCGGCACATAAGGCGTCATGGATGTTTCCGGGTGGGGTATTATCGCGTACAATCGGCAATATTGAAATCTCATTGATGCCGTAGGCATTAAAAATCCCTCCGATGCCCGGAATCGTTTTGCCTCCGAAATCAAGATAACAGTTGTCGATACCGCTAAGGCCGAAAAGACCCCGTTTGTGGTTGATCGTATGGACGATACGCTCAATGTTTTTTGCAATCCGTTCTTGAAGAAGGATATATTTGTTGAGTTCTTCAGGGAGGTAATTTTCTTCGATAAGCCCTTTGGTCGAGAGGAAGTTTTTAAGTTTGTTTAAATCCAATCCGGTTTCGACCGCTATAGAGGCAAGGGTTTCGATACTCCGGTGAGCGATATAACGTCCCTCTTGATAGATCGCGGCATAGGCCTCTTCGTCTCCCCAGTAGAGGAAGAGGTCATTTTGCAGCGGCAATGTTGGGTAAAGCGCTCCGTAAACCATAAAGCCCGGGACGATCGTATCGATGACGGGCGATTTGGTCAAAGACTCGGCAAAGTACTCATCGGCTTTTAGATGCGAGAGGGCGAATACTTCGACCAGAATGCTCTCTTCCGTCGCAATAGAATGACGGATAAAGTCGATGGTATACTCTTCGTCCGCACTTAGATTCCCCTCTTCGAACATTCGGATTTCCACTTGAATCCGAAGCTCTTCCTCGCTCAGGCGGTCGGGAAGTTTTAGAGTATGGGTACTGAGAAGAGAGATGGGAATAACGGCACCGGAACGAAGCGTTTTACACTCATTCGGTGAAGGTTGATTGAATACTCCGTTTAGGTACGTGCGGAGTTTATCATGTTCTACAAAAAGTACTTTTTGTTCTTCCATATCCCTGCTTACCACGTTTTTTTTATATGCGTTATATCGGCAAAATTAAAAAATAAAATTAGTTATTGCAAGGGATTATAGCATATCCCGTTCCGTTAAATAGGCGAATGGTGCTGTTTTTATCACTATTTTTAAAAGTTATGTTCATATCTGTTTGTATTAGCGTATTTAATGTTATAGAATTGCCCTCATGCGGACGGCCTATACCGTCAAAACAAAGAGTTGTGAGATTCGGATTAGTAGGGTAATCGATAGTAATGGTTGATCTGATAGTGTGAGTAGGCGTTGCATTATTGGAAAGAGCATTGGGCGTCAATGTAACGCAGCCGGAGGGGTCATACGCATCAAAACCGAGCGCGCGGTATCGGGCCTCTTTGAGCATTAGAAGGGTATATTGGGCATCCTGACGAGCGTAATCGGGACGGCTTAGATAAAAACCGATACCGCTGAGGACACCGATGAGGACAATGACAAAGATCAACTCGATTAATGAAAATGCATTTCTCATGGGTGTTGCAAACTCCTTCGTTCCAAGCGGATCGGATGGAGGACCTTGCTGTTATTGTTAGCTGATGTTACGATAATACGCATACTGATGATTCCGTTGGATTTTGCGTATTGGATCGATGTGTAAGGGACATTATTACAGCTGCTTCCGTCTGCGAGATAGTAGTGTTCGATAATGACGTTGGCATCAAATTTGCCGTCCGAAGAGTGTACGGTAAGGCCGGGAAAACAGCTTCCGTCGGTACGAGAGTAACCGCTGATTTCCAGCAAGGCGGCCTCTGTAGCGCTTTGGAGAAAAAGTTCCGCCTGCTCTCTCGTGTAGCTGTCGGCATAATGTTGTGCCCCCAAAGATGCGTAACGCATGGTGACGGTTACGATTCCTCCGATAAAGAGGATGATGAGCAGTACCTGCGGCAGTCCGAATGCGTGGCGCATTAGAACACAACCTTTTGTTTGGATAATCGTACGGGGTTGGCGGTCATTTTTCCAGCAGTAGCATTCATGTCTATTCCCAAACGAATTGTTCCATTGATGAGACGTGCGTTAAATGCATTTACATTAAGTGAAAGAATACTGATTTTTCCGTTTGCGCAAAAGTTTTCATTATTCCATGGACGGTAATCGTAGAAAAGTAACAGAGTATTATCATTTATATTAGTAGGGAGATTTGGACAGGATAAAGTTTTGACATCAGCTTTACGTGTCACTGCATAAGCGGTATCGACCAAATAGTATTTTTCATAAATAGTATCAATTGTAGTGGTATCGGCAAGTTGGATAAGATTATTATTAATAGAGTTTATTTTATAGGCTTCATTTGCTATACCATTTTCAAAACTACCTGCAAATATTAGCCCAAGATCGTTGATATTAAAGGTTCTATGCCATTTTGCACTTTGATTATTTTCAAAAGTAATTTTGAAAGTATTAGGAGTATAAAGTGTTTTTGTCGCACGATCAGTTTGTGAATTATCCAGATCAATAAATCCACTGTATGTACCTGCTAAATAGCTTTCACTTGCCGTACCGTACCATTGTAATATTGTTTTATTAGTTGTTGCTTCATCTAATAAAACACAATCTAAAGTATTAGTACATCCTTTGAGTGACATCGGTGCACGGTTATAGAGCATGAGACTAAGTTGATCTAGAGCACTTTGTGAATCAAGTGAGAGAGTAGTAAGAATTTTGGCTTTTTCACTTCGTAATGTAATCGCTTCGAATGCTTTAAACATTCCTATCGAGAGTATTCCGGTAATCGCAATAGTAATAATAATCTCTATAAGGGTATAAGCGTGACGACGCACTTTTACCATTCCTTATGGTTAATTTGAATATGGCCGATATTGTATGCAGTGTAATTTAAATCGACAATACAATTTTCTTTAGCCGGATCATAGAATTTATGAGCAATGTTATAGCCTATTTTAACCTGAATAGTTTTTGTATTCGTTGTTCCGGTTGTTGATCCAATTCCATTGTCAGGAGTATAGATTACCGTTGTACCGATAGTGTATTTAGGAGTATTGTCACATCCCCCTGTCGCTACGGTTATAGTTCCATTAAAGTCATCAATATCGTTATAATCATTCATCGCAATATTATCATGTCCTAATGAAGAAGCCGATAAAAGCAAACCATTGCCACTCAATCGGCAGTTTCGGCTTCCGATAAATCCGCCTAATCGGTAATAAGCTTCTATATTAGAGAGGTTGCAATCATAATTATTGTGATTTGTGACACTTAAAATTTGGTCATTGTCAGTATTTTTTTCATCCCATGGAAGATTAATAATTGAGCCGATTTTTGCCATAGCGTTGTACATTGCTTCTTCTTTAATAATTACCTTTGTACTTTGGTTCATCGACATAATAAGACGAGGAATGACGGTAAAAACGATCCCGATTATTACCATTGATAATATTAGTTCTATGAGGGTAAGTCCTTTTCTCATCGAAATACTTTAATTCCTTTTTGAATAGTATTATTGGCCGGCTCCATATCAAAGTCACTTCCCCCGAATACACCGCTGTTGACTCCTTTTGTCGTTTTTAACGTATCGGCGTTGGGGGTGTTGAAGTATCGATATAAGAAGCAAGGGTGCTGTTTGCATGTTGTGCCATTCGCATAGCTATAGGAGTTTTTTTGAGAATACCAAAGCCATGTCGGAATAGTGAGATGGATATATTTTGGATCGGTAATTTGATTAGGGTTGTTAATTTGAATAGATTGGATACCGTTTTGTGGAATTGGTGTTGAATCGATGCTAATTGTTGTTGAAGTGCCTGTTAGTGTTGATGTCGGAAAGTCATCGCCTGAAAGAATGGAACCGAAAATATTATCATCTTGATATGTATTACGGTACCAATGTAGAACATTTTGAGGCATTCCGCTCACATACCCGGTCGGTATGGTGCTGTAGACTTCAAATTCGATAGGATTCGGAGCAGAGGCTTCGTTGGTCGTAACATCATAGGCTCGAACACGACCGTAGATAAACGTTGCATCATCTGTAGGAATTCCTGTGCCGCTGGCATCAGCATCAGTAACAAGGACAGTATTAACAGTGAGATTAAAAGGATTAACGGGTTTTGTTTCGTTACGGTCAAAATTGAGTAAGACAGTGAGATTTGCCGTTCCGTTCGTATCGGTTCCAAAAATCGTTTTAGGAAGATTCATCAAATTAAAGGCAGTTGCGGAGGTTTCGACACTGCCTGAAGAAGATGTGTTGGTTTCAAAATAGATTAGTTTTGTTAAATTAGACGTCGGCGTGATTGATAAGGTATTGTAATCGATGGCATAGTATGTCGATTTTGCGTAACACTCCGTATTATAGTTTTTGGTAGTGGTGTTTGCATCACTTTTAGCGGTAATGATTAGTGCGAGTTGCGCGGACATATTTAGATCATTTGAAAGATAAGTAAAACCGTTTCCGGCATTGGATAAAGTAGCATTGACGTCAAAATGGTCTGGTATGATCGTAATATGACTTTGAAAACGTCCGATTGGTAAATCGGAGGCTTGGGTATAGTATCCTGCTATATCGGCATCGTCACAATCGATGTTGGCATACATTGATCCGCACGGCTTTTCTAGGTCAGAGATATTGATATCGAGTATTCCGACTTCACTGTATCGGGCAGTTAAAACTTTTGATCCGTCTATAAATGAAAAAAGATTAAGAGAAGGTGTCGATGTAAATGATCCCATTGTGCAAATCGGTTTTTGCTCAGCAATAGAGACATCAAAGCTGCCTCCGACAGTTTCATTATAGTCAAGTGACGGTATGCTGCTTGCATTGGGAGCGGAAAAAGTGATATTAAAATCTTTTCCGGCAACAGCAATAGGGGCATTGATCGCAAACGATGCGGGACGGATGGCGAAACGGTCACTGGAGAGAGTCGCGTTATCTTCGCTCCCGACGGTGAACGTACCGCTGAGGTCACTTTTTTTCCATGCGATTTTAGCCGCGGCATTTTTGGTGGCACTTAATGAGGCAAAAGTATATATTGTGCTTTGCAGAGGATTCCAAACGCTACAACTGCGGTCTCCAAGCTGATTGCCGGAAATAGTGTCGATGATTTGTACACAAACGGTGCCGTTAAAATCTTGTAAAGCGGTGTTGGAAGTATTGAGCGATGCGACACTCAGAGTAAACGGTTGATTGACGATTTTGGTCGAGATGTTACGGTCGCTTATGGTACGAAATGAATCCCACGCATCGAAAGAGTATCGTTTTGGAGTAGTAAATGCCCCTCCGATAACTCGAATATTATCGATCCAGCTACCTATAGAATCGTCTGATGCAGCCGGTTCTTCAAAAGTAAGAGTGTCTAATCCGGATGTCCCTACCACCTCAATCTGGGCCGTTTGCCATTTTGTCGTCAACCCATCTACACTGGCGATTTCGACACCGTTCCATTTTGCTATGATCCCTTCTTTATAAGAAGTGGACCGTTTCCGATAGTCAAATTGGATAATATATGTTTGATCTTCTGTCGTATCAAGAGTTTGCCAAATTTTATCGATATGATTACTGGCTCCGTCGAGTTCGACAAAAACGCTTCCGTCGCTCGCAGCAGGAGAAGTTGTATTTTCCCATGTTTCAATGCCATAGGCGACTTCCCAACCGCAAAGACCGCTACGTGAACGTGCAGTACCGCCGGCTACGTTATTGAAAGTAGCGATGATATTTGAATTACACAGAGTTTCAAAACTCGGATTGGCGATAAGATTCCCTCCGCTAGGGACGCAGCAGCATACTGCTGTTCGGGATGTACCGTCGTAATTAAGCCCTTGTTTCTCATTTGAGAGAATGGTTTCGATTTGTGTTTGTGATAGAGGAGTCGAAAAGACTTTTACTTCATCAATACTCCCTTTGAAGCGATTTCCTGTTTCTCCGCCATCGGGTTCTCCTCCTATGGTGGCAACACCGGTATCACTACCGCGGGAGGGATTGTCAATTGATGAGCTTTTTTGATTGATACGAGTACCGTCGGCGTTATAAAGATACAAATAACGCTTTAAATTTGCAATATCAGTAACAGCCGCTACAAAATACCATGTATTATTTTGTAAAACGGCATCTGAATCGATGATCCCCGAGTCGCTTTGACTTCGGTCGTAAAAGCGTATCGTGCCGCTTCCACCGTCTCCGACACTGATGGCATAACCGCCGCTATTGGATTGATCATCTTCAAAAATTCTCTGACCCGCTTTAGTGATATCCGTTGTTTTGAACCATGCCGTAATTGTCATATTTGACGTGAGATTTGGGAAGTTTGGTATTTCGACATATGAATCGTTATCAAAAGAAGATGGTGCATTTCCTATGATTCCGCTACTTAAAATCATGGTTTTCTTTTGGAGTGCGCCGTTATATCCATTTGAACTATTATCGAGAACTTCTCCTGTTGAGCCGTTCCAACTGCATTCATCCATCCGATAGTCGGCAATAGGTATCGATTTATCTAATGAACAGCTATTCATAGGATGATTGTCATATCTTGGAATATTGGGGATAGAATAGCTTCCGCTTCCTGACCAATCGCTCCAGTAATTTCCCGTCGTTCCATTGTCAAAGTTCGCATTATTCTCTCTTGAATAGGCACTATGAGAGTTGTTAATGAAACAGTTATGGTCGATTTGCGATCCTCGCCAAGCGGCAGTATCTAAAAGGTATAATCCATAATAGGATGTGTTTTTAATAATATTATTTTGTATTGTGACAGGATTAGAATAATCTTTTAAATAAATTCCGCGTGAGCCGCCGTCAATAGAGTTGTTATTGATGATCGTTCCACTTGAAGCTAGTCTCTTGCAATAGATGGCTTCATTACTTATATGTTTAAAAATAGAATTTTGAAGATTTAAGATATTGACTGTACCGTCAATCCAAATCCCGCTTCCCTTGGAAGAACTATCGCTGACTATGTCATCTATCGTGAGTGTATCAGCTTTAGTAGCTGTGATTGATGCTGCATTGGTTGTGGTCGTAGTAATCTTTGTATGGCTGATAGAATAATTTTGTGTACTGCCACCTAAATCTATCCCGCTGGATGCACATGTAAAGGTATTATAGGACTGATCTTGAGTTGTTATTGTAAGGGAATTTGTAGGACTTGCTGAGTAAAAACATTTACCGCTATTCGATGTTAAATCCATATCTTTAAATGTGACATTGCCAATTTGGTTGAAATACAATGCTTCATTTGCAGAAGAAATAAAGAGGTTTTGAAGTAGAGAATTTTGAAAATTGCCGTTAGAATGACTGATTCCTCTATTTTTGGTACTATTGATAGAAAGATTTTTGAGTGTGAAATTGGAAAGATAGCCAGTGATCAAAAAAATAGGATTAGTGCTACTTGAAGACTGGATAAGAACATCATTTCTATCTCCTGTAGTGGATTCTATTGTTCCATTAGTGAGTGCATTGGCCAGAAATATATTGTTTTCGTTATATGTTCCCGGACAAATTCGGATTGTATGCGAAGTATTATTCCAGTTGCTGCTAGCAGCATTTACAGCATTTTTTATATTATTATATAGGTGGTCACCGTTTTCACAGGCTGAATTTATATTTCCTGAATAATGAGTGTCGACTATGTAGATATCTGCTTGAAGATTTAAGATAAACAAGAGAGAAAGAAAAGCTGTTTTAAGACTAAAATTCATTTAATACTCCCTATTTTATCGAGTTCAAAGTTTTATTATAATGTTTTTTCCCATAATAACAGTAAAAGCCCTTTTTGCTATAATCACGCCACTCATTTGCTTTAGCAAGGGCAATGAGGAGAGAAATTTGTAAGGAGTTTCGTATGAAATATATATCCACGGGCAAATACCGCCCTTATCCTCAAGTCGATTTGCCAAACCGTGTTTGGCCGTCCAAAACCATCACGCACGCCCCGATCTGGTGCAGCGTCGATCTTCGCGACGGAAACCAGGCGTTGATCACCCCGATGAATTTGGATCAAAAACTTTCTCTTTTCAAACTCTTGCTGAAACTCGGATTTAAAAACATCGAGGTGGGATTTCCTTCCGCTTCCAAAGTCGAATTTGACTTTTTGCGTACCCTCGTAGAGCAAAAAATGATTCCCGATGACGTGACGGTACAGGTGCTGGTTCAGGCTCGGGAACATTTGATCGATAAAACGTTTGAAGCGCTCGCAGGGGTCAAAAAAGCGATCGTCCATTTGTACAACTCGACGTCGGTAGCCCAGCGTAAAATCGTCTTCGGAAAAGAGCAAGACGATATCATTGCGTTGGCACTCGAAGGTGTCGATATGGTTAAAGCCCGTGCGGAAAAACACGACGGCGAGATTATGCTCGAGTATTCTCCGGAGAGTTTTACGGGGACGGAGTTGGAATTTGCCGCCCGCATCTGTAACGCCGTAACCGATCGATGGGGGATCAGTGCGGAACGTAAAGTGGTGATCAATCTTCCGGCGACCGTCGAGATGGCGACACCGAACGTGTATGCCGATCAGATCGAGTGGATGAGCCGCCATTTGACGAATCGTGAGCACGTATTGATCTCGACCCACACTCATAATGACCGCGGTACGTCGGTTGCGGCAACGGAGCTTGCCTTGTTGGCGGGAGCCGATCGTGTCGAGGGGACGTTGCTCAGTAACGGTGAGCGTACTGGAAACGTCGATATCATCACATTGGCGCTCAACATGTACACGCAGGGGGTCGATCCGGAGTTGGATTTCAGCGATTTGGAAACCGTCGTTCGCGTCGTCGAAGAGTGTACCGATATGAAAACGCATGAGCGTCATCCGTACGTCGGAGAGCTTGTTTATACGGCGTTTTCGGGATCGCACCAAGACGCGATCAATAAAGGGTTGGCATATCAGCGTGCCAAAGAGGATGCGTTTTGGGAAGTACCGTATTTGCCGATCGATCCGCAGGATGTGGGGCGTAATTACGAAGGGATCATCCGTATCAATTCCCAATCGGGCAAAGGGGGAGTAGCCTATGTCCTCGAAGATAAATTTGAATATTCACTCCCGAAAAAAATGCATCCTGAAATCGGTGCAATTGTGCAGAAAGTGACCGATGAAGCGGGACGGGAACTCACCAGCGAAGAGATTTTGGCTATTTTTGAAAAGACCTATTTCGGCGAACCGCACGACATCGAGTTTGTCGATTATTCGGTTATCTCTGAGAGTGCGAAAGACAAGTTGGTAAAATGCGTCCTTGAATACACCCATAACGGTAAAATGATCCGAAGCGAAGGGCAGGGGAACGGTCCGATCGACGCATGCAAAAATGCGCTCAATCAGGAGTATTCGCACAATTTCAAAATTCTCTCGTATTCCGAACACTCACGCGGAGAACTCTCAAGTGCCGAGGCGGTCGCGTATATCGAGATTCAGACCGATGATTTGAAAAAATATTTCGGTGTCGGGCGTGATAATGACATTACCGTTGCTTCGATTAAAGCGATGTTTAGTGCCTTAAATAGAGCGTTTTCGTAACCTTTTACTTTAATTCCCGCTTAGGCGGGAGATCTTCTAATTCCTCTTTTACCCCAACTTCGCTATAATCGCGCAATTTTAGTGTATTGCGAGTAGTAGTATGATGGATGTCCGCGAAGCCTTTTTGGCCTTTTTCGAATCAAAAAAACACGAGCGTGCCGCGAGTTCCCCACTCGTTCCGGATGATGCGACGCTTCTTTTCACCAACGCGGGAATGGTTCCGTTTAAATCGATTTTTACCGGAGATATCCCTATCCCCGCCAACCCGAGAGCTACCAGTGCCCAAACCTGCGTCCGTGCCGGAGGAAAACATAACGATCTTGAAAATGTCGGTCACACGGCACGTCACCACACGTTTTTCGAGATGCTCGGAAACTTCAGTTTCGGTGATTATTTCAAAGAAGAAGCGATTGCCTATGCGTGGGAGTTCGTTACCGAAGTGATGAAACTGCCGAAAGAAAAACTTTGGGTTACTGTCCACGAAAGCGACGACGAAGCCGAAGAGATATGGAAAAAACACATTGCCGCGGACCGCATCATGCGTCTAGGCGACAAAGACAATTTCTGGCAGATGGGAGATACCGGACCGTGCGGACCGTGTTCGGAAATCTTCATCGACCAGGGTGCCGAACACTTCAACGGCCCGGAAGACTACATGGGGGGAGACGGAGATCGGTTTTTGGAAATCTGGAACCTCGTTTTCATGCAGTATGAACGTAATGCCAAAGGGGAACTCAGAGCGCTTCCGAAACCTTCCATCGATACTGGTATGGGATTGGAGCGTGCGACCGCGGTGCTCGAGGGGGCTTTGAGCAACTACGACAGTTCGCTTTTTATGCCGATTATCCGTAAAGTCGAAGCGTTGATCGGCAAACCGTACGTCTACGCGAGCGGTGCATCGTACCGCGTTATCGCCGATCATATCCGTACCGTAACGTTCCTTCTGGCTCAGGGGACAAACTTTTCTAACGAAGGGCGAGGTTATGTATTGCGCCGTATCTTGCGTCGTGCCGTGCGTCACGGATACCTGCTTGGATTTACCAAACCGTTTATGTACGAAGTAGCCGACACTGTTGCGGAACTAATGGGCAAACAATACCCTTACATCGTTGAAAAACTGAATGTCGTGAAAGAACAGATCATGCTCGAAGAAGAGCGTTTTTTCAAAACAATCGCATCGGGTATCGAGCTTTTCAACGAAGAGCTCAAAAATACCAAAGAGATTTTCAGCGGAGAAGTGGCGTTTAAACTTTACGATACGTTCGGATTCCCGCTGGATTTGACCGAAGATATGCTCCGCGAAAAAAATATGTCGCTTGATTCGGAGACGTTTGAATTGTTGATGAAAGAGCAGCGTGAGCGGGCGAAAGCGGCATGGAAAGGTTCGGGAGATGCGGCAGTAGAGGGGGACTTTAAAACCCTTCTCGAGACTTTCGGAGTCAATACTTTCATCGGATATGCATACACCAAAGCACCGGTCAAGGTTCAGGCGCTTTTGGGAGAAAATTTTGAGCGGGTCGAGACGTTGCATGCGCATCAAAGCGGATGGGTTCTTCTCGAAGAGACGCCGTTTTATGCCGAAAGCGGCGGACAATGCGGTGACAGCGGTGTTTTGGGAACCAAAGCAGTTGTCACCGATACGAAAAAATTCCACGGTTTGAACCTTTCACACATCGAGACCAAAGCGGGCCTAAGCGTCGGTGAGACGGTCGATGCTATCGTCGATCCTTCGCGTAACGAGATCGCGAAACATCACTCGGCTACGCACTTATTGCATGCTGCATTGTATGAGATTTTAGGCGAACATATCTCTCAAGCGGGTTCATTGGTCGAGCATAATCGTCTCCGTTTCGACTTCTCCCATCCTAAAGCGATGTCTCACGAAGAGATTGCTTTAGTCGAAGAGAGGGTGAACTACCATATTTTCCACGCGTTGGAAGGGATGACGAGAGAGATGAGCATCGATGAAGCGAAAAAAAGCGGTGCTAAAGCACAGTTCGGTGAAAAATACGGCGACGTAGTCCGTGTCGTCAATTTCGGTACGGCGTCAGTCGAGTTTTGCGGAGGAATCCACGTCGATAATACCTCCTCTATCGGAACATTCATCATTACCAAAGAGAGCGGAGTGAGTGCGGGAGTGCGTCGTATCGAAGCGGTATGCGGCAATGCGGCATACAATCTTTTCAAATCTCAGCGTCATCTCCTCGAAGAGGTGGAAACATCGGTCAAAAACCGTGACGTCCTTGCAGGGATCGATAGACTCAAAGAACAGGTTAAAACATTGAAAGCAGAGATGTCGGCATTGGCATCCTCTGCCAAAGAAGAGCTTGCCGTCACTATGATGGGCAACACGGCTGTCGTTGTTGCCGAACTGGGTGCCGGAGATATCAAAGAGCGGATCGATGAGCTCAAAAATCAGCACGATTCGGTAGCGGTGATCCTCTTCCAGATTAAAGACGATAAGGTCTTACTCGCGGCAGGAGCTAAAAATACGGCTGTCAAAGCGGGTGACTGGATCAAATTGGTTGCACCGATCCTCGGCGGTGGAGGGGGCGGACGTCCCGACTTCGCCCAAGCCGGAGGAAAAGATGTGACGAAAATCGCCGAAGCGAAAGCGGCGGCACTGGAGTACGTTACGAAGGAACTTGCACAATGAAAGAGTTTTTAATCGAAACATTTGCTCATCACCGGACGTTAATCGTCTTTTTGCATGTTATCAGTGCCGTGACATGGGTCGGAGGGATGATTGCGATCCGTTTTGCGACCCATCAGTCTTTGGCGATGATTACCGATCCGAAGCTTCGTTTGGAGCGTGCGGCACATACGCTCAAACGTCTCTTTACGATTGTCACGCCGTTTGTGATTATCCTGATCGTGACGGCAGTTATCATGGCAGTCGGTCTGGGCTTTCGGGCGGCGGCTCTCGATGCTTCGGGTAATGTCATCGACGCGTATGCGATGAGCTTATACAACACGGTCCATATTAAAGAGGCTATTTGGCTCATTATGGCCGTGAATCTCGGAGCTATGATGTTCCGTCGTAATAAAGCCGAAAAAGCGCTTCAACAGGGGGACATCGAGACGGCGAAAGCATCTTTGGGTCTCATCGCGAAATACATGGTGCCTGTCAATATCGTATTGGGCGTCATTGCCATCTATATCGGTGTGTTTTTACGGGGCGCCTACGCATAAATGTTGCGTCTTGCCTCTGCCTCCATCACCCGCGCAGAACTTCTCCGCTCAGCGGGAATCCCTTTTATCCAAGAATCGATCGATTTTGACGAAGACGCGATTATCGCCGACTCTCCCAAAAATTTTGTCTATCAGGCTACTCTGGGAAAATACCGCCTCAATCTGGAAAAATTCGGATGTGAAGACTATCCTCTTTTGGTGGCTGACACGGTAGTGACCGCACACGGAAAAATACTGCGCAAAGCGAAAGACGAAGCGGATGCTAGGATGATTTTGCAAACTCAGAGCGGTTCGGACGTCTCCATTATCACCTGCATGATCTATAAAACACCGCGCTTGGAACTGCTGGATATCTCTTCGACACGCTATTTTTTCGATCCGTTCGATTCGGATGCGCTGGAGCGTTATCTCGAGAGCGGTGAATGGCGCGGTAAAGCGGGGGCGTGTATGGTCGAAGGATTTTGCAAGTCGTATATCCGTGAAGTACGGGGATTTGAGAGTACGGCGATGGGACTCAGTGTCGAAGTACTCCAAACATTCAGATAAAGGAGAAGGGATGAGAATCGGTTTATTGTTCTTGATCGGGGTGTTGATGGCCGGATGTACAAAAACACCGGTTACAAACCGATCGCAGTTTATCCTTCTCTCCTCTCAAGAAGAGATGAGTATGGGGGCTACCGAAGCGAAAAAGGTAGTGGAAACGTCGAAAGTCAGCACTGATAAAGCACTCCAGGCGCGTATCAAAAGAATCGGCGAACGAATCGCGGCGGTGAGCGGACATTCGGAATATTCATGGGAATTTACCGTCATTGAAGATGATACGCTGAATGCTTTTTGTCTTCCGGGCGGAAAAGTTTTTTTCTACACGGGAATTTTAAAGGTAACCGAAAACGACGATCAGATCGCGACCGTGATGGGGCATGAAATCGCCCATGCTCTGGCACGCCACGGTGCAGAGCGTCTTTCGATGCAGACCGCCAGCAACGTCGGTGCGCAGGTACTGGCGGCTGCCCTTAACGTCCCTTCGCAATACCAAACGCTCTATTCTCAGGCCTATGGGGTGACCTCTCAGGTAGGATTGATTCTTCCCTACAGCCGAAAATTCGAAAATGAAGCGGATCAAATCGGGGTATACCTGATGTGGAAAGCGGGATACAATCCGCAGCAGGCATTGAAATTTTGGGAAAAAATGGCGGCACTCTCTAAAAACTCCCAAAAAACACCGGCTTTCTTATCGACCCATCCTGCGGATGCAGATAGGATCAATGCGATAAAAGCCTATATTCCGCAACTGCCTGCACAACGATGAGTCATTTATACGAAAGTGAGCTCAATGCGCTCAAACGTTCGGGACGCTACCGAGAACGCAAGCTCATTGATCCCGAGCTGATCGACGCGGCGTCGAACGATTATTTGGGATTGGCGCACAACCCGCATTTACATGCAAAGGCATGCGAGACACTATCGCATTACGACGAGCATGCGCCGAAAGCTTCGATGCTGGTAAACGGTTATCATCCGATCCATGCGGCGTTTGAAAAAGCGCTCTGCGATGCGAACGGCTTTGAGGCTGGGATCGTGATGGGGAGCGGATTTAATGCGAATGTCGGGTTGATCGAAGCGCTGGTCCGCAAAGGGGATCTGCTGTTGATGGACGAAGAGTACCATGCCAGCGGCATCGCAGGTGCGCGGATGTGTGAGGGGGAGGTCGTTTTTTTCACCCATAACGATCCCGAGTCTCTGAAAGAGGGACTTTCGCGCGCCGGAGGGCGCCGCACGATTGTCGCAGTAGAGGGGATCTATTCGATGGGCGGCGACCGTTTGGACCGTGATATCATCGAGCTTGCCATGGCACACGGAGCTCTTTTGATTCTAGACGAAGCGCACAGCAGCGGTGTGATCGGCGAACACTTGATGGGAATACTCGATTATTACGATATCCCTCCTACGCCGCTGATGATAAAAATGGGGACGCTAGGGAAAGCGTACGGTAGTTTCGGTGCCTATGTACTCTCATCGCAACATATCAGCGACTATCTGATCAACCGGGCCAAAAATGTGATTTACGCGACCGCTCCGTCTCTGTACGATACGGCATTGGCCCATCATGCGCTGGAGTACATTCAAACCCATGTCCAGGAGCTTAAAGCGTCGATTTCTCTGCGTCAATCGATCGTCCGCGAAGTACTTGGGATCGAGTGTGCAGGGTTAATCGTACCGATCGAGATCGGAGACAACCGCCAAGTGATGCAATGGCAAACATGGTTTCGGGAAAATCTGGGAATGCAGGTGGGCGCAATCCGCCAACCGACGGTCAAGAGGGCGATCATCCGTCTGATAATACGCTTGGATATCGAGGAGAGCGTTTTGCGCAGTGCGTGTGAGCGATTTAGAGCGATTTGGGTAAAATAGCACGATGAATATCATCTCTATCGACCGACTCACCATCACTCATGCGGACCGTACGGTGGTCGATATCGATTTTGATATCCGCCGCTCTTTGGCGCTTGTCGGACAAAGCGGAAGCGGAAAGTCGTTGACTCTGAAAGCGCTTTTGGGACTTTTGGAACCGTCGTTGGAGGTTGTACTCGAAAAACGGGCTGATTTTGAGTTCAGTGCGGGAAAAACGATCGCATTGGTTCCCCAAAATCCGTTTACGGCACTTTCACCGCTGACACGGATTAAAGATCAGATGTTTATAACGAAAGAACGTTCTTCTGAACTGTTCGATCTTTTGGGATTGGATACGGGATTGTTAAAACGTTTTCCTCCTGAACTCTCGGGAGGACAGCTGCAACGGGTCGTCGTCGCTATAGCACTGGGTTCCGATCCGAAACTATTATTGCTGGATGAACCGACGACGGCACTCGATCCGACATCAAAAGAGGTTATGATTACGTTGTTAAAAAGTTTACAGGAGAAGATGGGTTTTTCGATATTGTTCGTCACGCACGACATGGGCATCGCGGCTTCGCTCTGTGAAGAGATTTGTGTGATTAACGAAGGGAAAGTCGTCGAAAAAGGCTTGACCGCAGACGTGCTTCGAGACCCGAAAGAAGAGTACACGCGGCGTTTGATCGAAGCAGAGTTTAAAACCAGAGAATTTCGCAATTGAATCATTATATAATTCGGTTAACGTACCTTCAAGGACAAAAATGAAAAAATATTTATGGATAATGTTAGGGATCATCGTCGTGATTCCTGTGGGTTTTTTGGGGTACATCATATACTCTTTCGAATATGAGACGCAGAGACTGATCAATTATCAACCCCGCCTGACAACGGAAGTATATGACCGAAACGGAAACAAGATCGCCAATCTTTTCAGCGATGAGCACCGTTACTACGTATCGTATGCCAATATCCCTCCCCGTTTGATCGAAGCATTGCTGGCGATCGAAGATACAACCTTTTTTGAACATCACGGGGTTAATCCGGATGCGATTATGCGGGCGATCATCAAAGACGTCACTGCCGGAAAACTGAAAGAGGGAGCCAGTACGATCACGCAGCAGCTGGTCAAAAATACCCTTCTGACCCGTGAGAAAAAACTTTCCCGCAAATTCAAAGAGGTTCTTTATGCCATCCGTATCGAACAGGAGTTGACGAAAGAGCAGATTTTGGAACGCTATTTCAATGAGATTTATCTCGGACACGGTTACTACGGGATCAAAACGGCAGCAGACGGCTATTTTCGCAAACCGCTCAAAGAGTTGAGTCTTAAAGAGATGGCGATGCTTGTAGGGCTTCCGAAAGCACCGAATTTTTATTCACCGACGAAAAACTATGAACTCTGTCTCGGACGTGCGAACCGTGTTATCGGCCGGATGTTTGAGCTAGGCTGGATCGATCAAGCGACGTATGACAAAGCGACTCAGGAACGTCCGAAGGTGTACAACGATACGTTGAGCAAAAATTCAGGGCCCTATGTTATCGACGAAGTTATGCGTCAGCTCGGAGATGCGTTTCCCGATATCCGCAGCGGCGGATACAAGATTTATACGACGATTGATATGAGATTGCAAGAATCTGGATATAAAGCGCTTCAATCAGGACGTGAAGAGATTATAAAACGGGCTCAGGAAGCGGGTGCACTGGATGAGAACATCCAAAAAGAGCTTAATGGTGCCTTGATCAGTCTCGATCCGTATACGGGTGAAGTATTGGCTATGGTCGGAGGATACGATTATTCTTTGAGCCCGTTTAACCGTGTAACACAGGCGAAACGGCAACCCGGATCGGCGTTCAAACCGTTTTTGTATCAGGTAGCGCTTGACAGCGGGATGTCTCCCGCTTCTCTGGTACCGGATATCGCACGTACCTACTCGTATGGCGGAGAAGACGGAGAAGAGAAGGTCTGGCAGCCTAAAAACTATAAAAATGAGTACAAAGGGATGGTTACGATCCGTGATGCTCTAACCCATTCGCGTAACCTTGCGACGATCAATATGGTAAGCGATATCGGCTTCGGCAAAATCACCGGTGGGCTCCGAAAATACGGAATCGTTGAGAATCTTCCGCCTGATTTATCGATTGCACTGGGAACGATCTCTTTGTCACCGTTTGAATTGGCGAAATACTATACGATGTTTGCGAGCGGAGGGGCATTGACCAATCCTATTTTGATTCGTCAGGTCATTACGCCCAAAGGGGAGACGATCCGCTATGAAAACAAAAGCCGCCAGGTCAATACCCCTGAACAGATCTACCTGATGACGTCGATCTTGCAAGATGTCGTCCGCCACGGTACCGGAACCAATGCCCGTGTAGCAGGGATCGAGATCGCCGGAAAAACGGGAACGACCAATAAAAACGTCGATGCATGGTTTGCGGGATACTCTCCGAGCGTCGAGACGATCGTCTGGTTCGGGCATGATAACAATACGCCGATGCGCCGAAGCGAGACCGGAGGACGCGCTGCCGCTCCGGTATTTCGATATTTTTACGAAGATCTTTTGCGTATTTATCCAAATACGAAACGTACTTTTGATGTTCCGGCCGGTGTTTACCGCGCTCCGACGGATGATGCGAACGATACGGAAGCCTTTACCGATACCTCTACCGCACCGGATGCGACGCAGGAAAATGCACCGAAAACGGAAGAAAAGTTACTTTTCTAACGTCTCTTTTTGGTTGCCTGAGAGAGATAAAACCATATGCTTCCGCCGATAAGAATCAAAGCGATCGGAGCGAGATAGGGTTTTCCGGCAACCAGTTTATACCCCTCGATAAGTACACCGCCGAAGAGATAGCTTCCCCCTCCGACGACGATTGCCCAAATCAATGCGCCTAAAGCATTGTAAGCGCTGAATTTCCAAAAATCGTATTTGGTCAATCCCACCGCCAGAGGAACGAGAGTTTTAAGGCCGTAGATGAATTTTTTCATGATGATGATCCACGAACCGTGACGTTTAAGGAGGAGATGAGAGAAAGCGAGCTTGCGGCGATGTTTTTTAAAATATTCCATCATCTCACGTTTGTGGTAACGGGACATATACAAAAGGAGCGAGTCTCCGATAAAATTTGCGGCAAAGGCAATCGCGATAGCGATGCTTAAATCCATTTTACCCATAAAACTGAGTACTCCGGCTCCGATGAGCGCAACCATGCCGCCGCCGAGCGAATAGAGAAAAACGACCGCGTAACCGTACGTCGAGAGGTTGTTGAGCATATCATCCATAGTAATGTGTATCCTTATAATTTGCGAATTTTAGCGATTT
Source organism: uncultured Sulfuricurvum sp. (assembly GCF_937936435.1). Taxonomy (GTDB): domain Bacteria; phylum Campylobacterota; class Campylobacteria; order Campylobacterales; family Sulfurimonadaceae; genus Sulfuricurvum. The sequence goes on from NZ_CALDDG010000143.1 coordinate 20,541, forward strand.
CGTCCCGAAGCCGTGCCGCTTCTTCGAACTCCAGCTTTTTGGCGGCTTCTTTCATTTTGGCGGTGAGTTCTTCGACCAGTTTTTTCCGTTCCGCCGCAGGAAGCGTTTTTGCCTTTTTGGATCGGTTGTAGAGCTCGGCAGGGTCTTCGAGCTTGAGATTCTCGTCTAAAGAGCGTTTGGTAGTCGTCGGAGTGATGCCGTGCTCTTGGTTATACGCCTCTTGCAGGGCACGTCGTTTGGTTGTCGTATCGATTGCACGTTCCATCGATCCGGTTATTTTTTGAGCATAGAGCAATACCCGTCCGTGTTCGTTCCGTGCCGCTCGTCCGATGGTTTGGATGAGCGATGTTTCCGAGCGCAAGAATCCCTCTTTATCTGCATCCAAGATGGCGACGAGACTCACTTCCGGTAAATCCAGTCCTTCTCTTAGGAGGTTGATTCCGATCAAGACGTCGAAGTCGCCGACGCGAAGTCCTCGGATGATTTGATTGCGCTCGATGGCATCGATCTCAGAGTGCATGTATTGCACCCGTATCCCCAGATCTGCAAGGTATTTAGTAAGGGCTTCGGCCATTTTTTTCGTGAGTACGGTAACGAGAACCCGATCCCCGAGTGCCACCGTTTTTTTGATCTCATCATGGAGATCTTCGACCTGATTGTCGCTCGGTTTGATCGTGATGATCGGATCGAGTAATCCCGTTGGACGGATAATCTGATGGGCTAGGGTAGTACTGACGTCGAGTTCCTGTGCGGAAGGAGTTGCGGAGACGAACATATAATGGGGCGCTTTGTTCATAAACTCATCGATCATCAGCGGTCGGTTGTCCAATGCGCTCGGCAGACGGAATCCGTATTCGACGAGTACCTCTTTGCGGCTTCGATCTCCCGCAAACATCCCGCGAAACTGCGGAAGACTGACGTGGCTTTCATCGACGATGATCAGATATTTGTCGTGATGGAGAGCAAAATAATCCAGAAGCGTATAGGGAGCTTCACCCGGTTTTTTGTCGGTCAGATGGCGGGAGTAGTTTTCGATTCCCTTACACATCCCCGTCGCTTGCAGCATCTCGAGATCAAATTCGCATCGCTGTTTGAGCCGCTGAGCCTCGACGATTTTGCCCTGTTTGTCGAGTTCGGCCAATCGTTCTCCCAGCTCGTCTTCGATCCGTTTGATCGCACGGGCGAGTTTTTCCTGTCCGACGGCGAATTGACTGGTGGCGTAGATCGTGATAGTTTCGATGGTCTCGACGACCGAGTTGTTCAGCGGTTCGAAAAGGGCGAGCCGTTCTACCTCATCGCCGAAAAACTCGATTCTAAGCGCTTGATCCTGCCAGTAGGGGGGATAGATATCGACGACTTCGCCGTTGACTCTGAAATGTCCTCCGTCGAAATAGCTGTCATTGCGGGCATATCCCATTTCGACGAGGCGCAAAAGGAGCTTTTTTTGGTTCATTTCGTCGCCGAGTGCGATGACTTGAACCATCTTTTCGTACTCTTCCGGATCTCCGAGTCCGTAGTTGGCAGAGACCGAAGCGACGACGATGACATCGTCATAGCTTAGAAGATTGGCCGTTGCCGAGAGGCGTAAACGCTCCAACTCGTCATTGATCGAGCTGTCTTTTTCGATGAAGAGGTCTTGACGGGGAATATAGGCTTCGGGCTGATAGTAATCGTAGTAGCTGATGAAATACTCGACATGGTTTTCGGGAAAGAAACTTTTAAACTCGCTGTAGAGCTGTGCTGCGAGGGTCTTGTTATGGGTCATGATGATCGTCGGAAGCTGTACCGTTTCGATCACCTTTGCCATCGTATAGGTCTTACCGCTTCCGGTTACCCCCTCTAGGGCGACGTAGCGCTCACCCCGTTTGATACCGGAGGCTAATGCATCGATAGCAACGGGCTGATCGCCGGCGGGTTGGTACGGAGTATGGACTTTAAAAATCGGCAATGGATGACCCTGATATCAATATGCGAAATTATAGCGGAAAAGCTGTTTGGTTTTAATCGACCTCAGGTGATGTAATAGCCTTTGGCAGTTCGATCCACAGGGCTCTAAGAGAGAGTTCAAGGTCATAAATAAACAGGAAAAGAGACACTATCAGACTGATAATGCTGGAAATAAATAAAAAGATGAGGACGTAAGTCATGTTGAAATGGTACAGAGCCGACCCGAAGAGGCTGATAATAATAAAGGAGACCAGTAAAACGCTCAGTACCGCCATGAAATTACTGCTTTTGACGACTTTGGCCCGAAGGGAAAGTATTTTGAGCTCTTCTAAAATCCGTATACCGTCTTCTTCCGAGGAGCTACGGTATTCGACCGAGAGCTGGCGGGTACGGTCGACGATACGCCCGAAACGGTTGGTGAGGCTTAGGAGGATCAGTCCGATCCCTGAAATCATAATAACGGGTCCGATGGCCAACTGTAATGTATCGATGAGATTCGTCAGCAGCATATCATTCCTTTGGGTCAATTTTTCGGTTACATTATAGCGGATTTGGCGTGTCCGATTTGTCAAGAAAGAGAATCCCTTCTAGCTCTATCATGAGCTAAACTGTGTTAAAATGGCGGCATACAACATCCTTACCGAAGGTTCATCATGTTATTCAATCCGACACCGCTCGAAAAACTAACGACGTTAACGACCGATTTGACCCAGCGTTACCGTACATTGGAACAGGAACTGGAAACACTCCGTGCCGAAATCGTCTCCGTTCGTGCGCACGAAACCGGAAAAGACGGCGAGATCGAACGTTTAAGCGCTGCATTGGCGGCAAAGGACGAAGAGATTAAAATGTATACGGAAGAGTTGAGCGCAAAAGATGCCGAGATCGAAGCGATTGTTGCCAAAATCGAAAGTCTGTTGGCATAAAGCGTGAAAACCAAAGTTACCCTGACACTCAATGCAAAGCGTTACGATATTGACGTGGAAGAAGATTTTGCCCGTTTTTTAACGGCGCAGATGAGAGAAGATTTTGATGTCAGCGGAAACAACGATATCAAACTGCTATTGCAAGCCTATGTCCGTAAGAGCTTTACTTTATATGAACAAGAGAAACAAATTCTCCAACTAATCGATTCTCTGCAAAACAGTTAATTACTCCACAATCTCTTCACAATCACTTTTTATACTGCTCTCATCCAAAGAGAATCTTCCTAGAAAGAGTCTCGAAAAAAGGAGTTGAAGATGAAAAAGTTACTTATGTTATTGGCAGCTGCGGCATTGATGGCATCGATGGCGCAAGCCGATGCTAAAACGGGTCAAAAAGTGTATCTCAAAACATTTAAAGCGAAATTCGGGATGAACGGCACCAAATTTGCCGCGGAACACACCGTATCGGAATGGGAAGATTTGTTTGACAACAATGCGGCAGGGTTTATCAAAGAATACTCTCAGCGCTTTCCGGCTGCTGCAGGGGTTTTAAGCAATCCGTCGATGGCGGACAAGCTTCAGGAAGTGGGCGATTTTGCCAAAGAGTACGGCAGCGATTCGGGCAATGTTCCGAGTTGCGGTTGATCGATAATGAGATAAAAGGATAAACAATGAAAACGTTATGGGCTATTTTAGGTTTGAGTGTGATGTTGAGCGCTGCCGACGGCGGTGCTTTGTTTCAAAAATGTGCGGCGTGTCACGGGCTAAAAGCGGAAAAACCGGCACTCGGAAAATCGGAAGTAATCGCCGGATGGAAAGCGGATAAAACGATCGAAGCGCTTAAAGGGTATAAAGCGGGAACCCGTAATACCAAAGGGATGGGTGCGATTATGAAAGGGCAAACCGCTTCGCTCAGCGATGCCGATATGAAAACAATCGCAGATTATGTTGCCGGATTGAAATAACAGTCGAAATGCCGCTGCGGGCTGCCGCAGCCGATTTACCCTATGTTTTTTTTCGTCTCTCTTCGCATTAGCGGAGAGATTTTATACTTCATCGCTAAATTGTGCCATGATCTGTTTGATCTGATCCATGCACGATAAAAACGCGTCGACCAATTCTCCGTCAAAATGTTTCCCTTTTTGTTCAATCAAATATGTTACCGCTGCATCCAGACTCCAGGCTTCTTTATAGGGACGGCTTGAGGTGAGGGCGTCAAAAACATCGGCAATGGCAATGATACGGCCTACTAGGGGGATATCGTATTTTTTTAGCCCGTACGGATAGCCTGAACCGTCAAAACGTTCATGGTGGGTGAGTGAGACGATCCGGGCCATTTGAAGGAGCGGCGAGTGGTGGTTTCCGATAATATCGGCTCCCTGAATCGGATGGAGACGGACAATTTCAAACTCTTCGGGAGTCAGTTTCCCCGGTTTTTTTAAAATGGCATCAGGTGTTCCGATCTTTCCGACGTCATGCATCGGTGCAGAGAGATAGATCAGTTCGACCCGTGCATTGTCCAGACCGATTTTTTGGGCGATCAGTTTGGCATAGGAGCTCATCCGCAGGATATGGGTTCCCGTTTCGTTGTCTTTGAACTCTGCCGCCCGTCCGAGTTGACGGATTACTTCCATCCGTGTTAAGACGATCTCTTCGGTCCGTTCTTGAAGTTTTTGCTCCAAATCGTGCTGATAATGCAAAAGAGAGAATTGGGTTCGTACCCGTGCCAGAACGATCGCGGAATTGATCGGTTTGGTGATATAGTCGACCGCTCCGAGGTTCAGTCCCTCCTCTTCGTTGGCATAATCGCTGAGTGCCGTGACGAAAATGATGGGGATATTTCGGGTAAACGGATCGCTTTTGAGTTTTTTACAGACATCATACCCGCTGATATCGGGCATCATGATATCGAGCAAAATCAGATCGGGAATGTCTCCGGACCCGATCATATTAAGCGCTTTAGTGCCGTTGTTGGCAACTTTGATTTTATAAAACGGTTTGAGCGTTTCGCTGAGGACGAGAAGATTGTCCGGGGAATCGTCGACGATCAAGATCGTCTCACTGGAGGGAATCATCATAGCTGTTCCTTTTGAAGAGTTTGGCGAATTGTCTGCGCTGCCGCATCAAATTCAAAACGTTTAATTAATTCATGGGCTTTAAGAAGCTGTTCGTCTGAACTATCCTGTAGGATAAAGGCATCATCAAAGGCGGTGGCATCGGCATCTTCCAGTTTTTGGACCAATCGGATCAGGAGCTCATGGGAAACGATACACACTTCGTCCGAAAGCATTTTTCTCTGAGGCAGGGCTGTCAGAGCTCCGAGACGTTCGATCTCTTCGACGATTTGTGCCAAAATAGGATCGGATGGCGCTATCGGATGCGCAGATATTTCGGCGCTCTGTGCAAGATCGCTAAGGTGTTTCATACCGAGCGTCGCAGCGATACTTTTGAGGGTATGGCACAGCCGTTTGGCACTCTCTGCATCGACTGCAGCATGGTATGTGGAGAGAAAATCGCGGTTTTCACGGTAAAAGTTGTCCAACAGCCGTTTATAAAGCCGGCGGTTTCCGCTCATCCGTTGCAATGCGGTCGTCGTTTCCACCCCTTCGATAACAGGGATATCCGAAATGGAGTTTGTATCGGATGACGTTGTTACATCCTTTCCGCACTGGTGAGCGATCTCACGGATCAATTTTGTCGAATCGATCGGTTTGGTGATATAGCCGTCCATTCCCGCTTCACGACATGATTCTTCATCTCCTTCCATCACGTTTGCCGTCATGGCAATAATCGGGATATAAGGCATATCGTTCGCTTTTCGGATTTGCCGTGTCGCTTCGTAGCCGTCCATGACGGGCATTTGACAATCCATCAATATGACATCGGGAGTCGGGTGAAGGGCAAGCCATTCGAGCGCCTTTTGTCCGTTGGAAACGATTTCGACGTCAATTTTTGCGGCACTCAGAATTTCATAGGCCACTTCCTGATTACTTTCGTTGTCTTCGACCAGTAAAGCTTTGAGGGAATGCGGTACTATCAGACTGTTTTGATCTTGCCGTTGAGTTGATGGGGTGACCACCATACGCGGAGTACCGTAAATACTAATAAGGGTATCGAACAGCAGTGAAGGGGTAATCGGTTTGATCAGTATAGTTGTTGGGCTTTCTCCTCCGAATTCTTCGATCAGTTCCTCTTTTTCATAAGCCGTCACCATAATGATTGAAGTGATTTGATGGGTGTAACTTTCCGTGATGCGGTGATACAGACTGACACCGTCCATCCCTTCCATTTTCCAATCCAGGATAGCGACATCGGCTTGGAAGCCGTTTTCCAATAATTCCAATGCTTCGTGTGCATTGCGGCATACGGCACATTCGATCCCGAATTTGGAGAGCATTTCACGAAAAATTTCCCGGGCGGTTTCATTGTCGACGACGACCAGCACTTTCAAACGGTCGATTTGTCTTTTTTTTGTCGGTTCCAATTCCGATATTTCCGTGTTGAGCGGTAAATCAAACCAAAATGTACTTCCCTCATTTAAGCGGCTTTCCAATCTGATGGAACCTCCCATCATGGAAACCAGTTGACTGGCAATAGCCAGTCCGAGTCCGGTTCCCCTGAATTTTCGGGTCGTGGACATATCGGCTTGGGTAAACGCTTTGAACAATGAACTTTGAGCCTCTTCGCTGATGCCGATCCCGGTATCTTTGACCTCGAAATGCAGACGAAGTGAATCGCTTGTTTGTTCAACGACTCTGATTTTGATGACGATTTCACCCTGTGCGGTAAATTTGATCGCGTTGGAGAGGAGATTCAAAAGGATTTGTTTGATGCGAAGCGGATCTCCCGATACGTTTTGCGTGAGGGCACTGTCGATATCGATTAGAAGTTCCAGCCCTTTTTGCTGTGCCCGCATACTGACCATATCGGTGATAGACAGTACCAAATGCTCCAGATTGAAAGGGATATGTTCCATTTGAAGTTTTCCCGCTTCGATTTTAGAAAAATCGAGGATGTCATTGATGATATCGAGCAACAGATGGGAGGCGTCATAGGCTTTTTGGATAAAGTGATGCTCTTTCGCAGGCAAATCTCCTTTCAATGCCAGTTCGGTCATCCCGATGATCGCGTTCATCGGGGTGCGGATTTCGTGACTCATATTGGCTAAAAATTCCCCTTTGGCACGCATGGCGGCCTGTGCGGACTCTTTGGCTTCGATCAGTTCGCTGATATCGACGATAGCTCCGACGAGACCGGCCGGATTGCCTTGCGGGTCGGCAAATCCCCGAACCCAATAGAGGGTTTGATGGGTTTTCCCGTCGGCAAAAGGGATCAGCATCTCTTTGTGTGCGGTTCCTATCGTTTGAATGATCCGTTCATCTTCGGCTTGATAGAGGAGTCTATCCTCCATCGGAAGATATTCCAGATCCAGAACCTGTTTGCCGATCAGGACGCTGCGATCGATCCCGAAGGTTTCTTCATAAGCTTTGTTGACACCTATGAAGCGGCAATCTTTTCCCTTGTAAAAGAGGGGATAGGGGATGGTATCGATGAGAGCTTGTTCGAAAGCGATCTGATGATTGAGTTGTTCTTGCAGTTTGCGTTGCGCTAGAATATTGAGATGGTTGATCGCTTCACGTTCTCTGGTTTTGTTGTAGCGTTGGAGTAAAACAACGGTCGGAACCAAAAGGAGAAGAAAAAGTACGGCAATAATCAGTGTTTTGAGCAGAACGCTGATTAATAGACTTTGGATTTTTTCAACGGCGATATCGGCGCCGACGATATAGGTTTTTCCTGCCGGTGAGATCATAGGGACAAACACCGAATGAAACGTTCCCCATTTATCGGTATAAACAGGGCTAAACACCAGTTTTTCCGTCTGAAACGCCTGAATCAGTTCCGGTGCGGGCTCATCGTAATGTTCCCAAAATTTTACCCCCAATCCTCTTTCTTGATCGTGGGGATTTTCATTGGAAATCGTAAAATAAAAACTTCCTTTGTCTTCTACGACGATATAGATATAGGTGGCATCGAGTTCTCTTGCCAAAGTATTGGCTTTTTGAATCATCTTTTGGAATTGTTGTGGCGTGGGCGGTGTCTGATCGGAATAGCGATCGACGTTCGAACGTCCGAAGATACTGTCGGTTGAATAGATCGCATTTAGCAGACGAGTGTCAATTTGAGAGAGTTCGAGTGTCCGCTCCCGTTCGTAAATCCCTCCGGCGACGATGGCGACAATAAAAATGTACACAAGGATAATATAACGGAGAAAAGGGTATTCACGAAAACGGCGGACAAACGAAACGGGGGAAAAAAGTTGCATATCTATCGCCTTTTCAAACAGTAAAAAAGTGCTTTTGTTAAATTATACCAAACAAGGTTGAGGATTGCTTATAGATTACGGCCACACTATACAGATTTTTGTCCCCTGTTTCTCTTTCGATTCGACGGTGATTTTCAGATGGTAATCACGGGCGATCATAGCGACGATATTGAGCCCGATTCCGAACCCCCCTACGCTTTTATCCGCCCGTTGATACCGATCGAATACGCGGTCGATCATCGATGCGGGGATGCCGATACCGTTGTCTTGGATACAAAGCAGGGTATGATCGAGGATAATGGAGATTTTCCCTTCCATGATATTATATTTGATCGCATTGGAGAGAAGGTTGTCGATAAGGCGTGTTGCTTTCGTCATGTCGATGACGAGAATCACATTCGGTTCGATGTGCAGTTCCAGTGTGATCTTTTTTTGTTCGATCCGATGACGGAAATATTCCAGCCGTTCGTATAAAAGACGGGAGAGATCAAGCGGGGCATTGTGTACCGCCAAATCGTGGTTCAAGACGAGGTAGGTCAGATCGTCATAGAGGGTGGAAATCGTTCGCGAAGCGATTTCGATCCGGCGAAGCTTTTTTTGAGCGGAGGCGGAAAGTTCCGCAGCGTCGAGTGTTTCGATATTGCTTAAGATAGCACTGACGGGGGTGTTTAGCTCATGAGTCGTATCTTTGATGAAATTGTCCAGTAGTGCGATCGCATCATTCATCGGGCGTAAAAACATCCGTGAGAGGCTAAACCCGATCAATGCCAGAACAAGGAACAAAAGAGAGCCGAAAATCAATGCGTTCCGAAAGGTTTGATGGCGCCAGAGTTCATCATCGGGCGTCTCGAATACCAGATAATATTCCCCCAATCCGTAGGGAGAAAGAGGGACGATAA